>JBFMED010000118.1:0-7596 GCA_040753475.1 bacterium | reverse complement strand
AGAGATGGGTCACCTCGTTTTAACAACCCTCCATACAACCGATGCTGTTTCAACCATAAATAGAATAATAGATGTATATCCGCCTGATCAGCAGGCACAGGTAAGGGCACAGCTTGCAATGACCATTCAGGGCGTTGTTTCACAGACCCTTCTTATTAAGGCAGATGGAAAGGGAAGGGTTGTTGCTACAGAGCTTATGGTGGCAAATACAGGTATAAGAAGCCTTATAAGGACAGGCAAATCAGACCAGATATATTCTATTATCCAGGCAGGTGCAAAATTTGGAATGCAAACCCTTGACCAGAGCCTTTTAAATCTAACAAGAAGGGGTGTTGTTTCTTATTCTGAGGCAATACAAAAGACATCAAACCCAACAGATTTTGAACAAAGGGCATCAAGGATGGGAATCGCTTTATGAAAGGATGGGAATAGCGTTATGAATTGTAAATTGCAAATTGTAAATTGCAAATTTCAAATTGAAAAAGGAGAGGTTTTAAAATTTACAATTTAAAATTTACAATTGGAGCGAAGCGACTTTGATTATTGAGAAGCTTTTGGAGTTGATGCTGAAGAAGGAGGCTTCTGACCTCCATATCAAGGCACATTCCTCGCCACTTCTTAGGGTACACGGAGATCTTATACCTTTAAAAGAAATAAGGCCCTTTACCCAGGAGGAGGCAGAGAGCCTATCTTTGGCATTGCTTACAGATGCCCAGAAGGAGAGATTCAAGAAGGATTTGTTTATTGATCTCTGTATGGACATAAAGGATTTATCAAGGTTTAGGACACATATATTCTATCAGCAAAGGAGTGTGGCTTCTGTGTTCAGGGCAATTCCATACAAAATTCCAAGCATGGATGAGCTAAAAATTCCCTCTGTGGTAAAGAGCCTATGCACAAGACCAAGGGGGATGATTCTTGTAACAGGCCCTGCATCATCTGGAAAATCAACTACCCTGGCGGCTTTAATAGATTTTATAAATGAAAATAGCACCTCACATATTGTTGCGGTTGAGGATCCCATTGAATTTGTCCATTCATCTAAAAAGGCTGTTATCAACCAGAGGCAGGTTGGTTCTGATACATTAAGCTTTAAGGATGCCTTAAAGCATATGTTTCGCCAGGATCCCGATATAATTCTTATTGGTGAAATGAGGGATTTGGAGACAATTCAAACAGCCATTACCGCGGCAGAGACAGGACACCTTGTTTTAGCAACCCTTCATACACCAGATGCAACCCAGACAATAGATAGAATTATTGATGTTTTTCCTCCCCATCAGCAGCAACAGGTGCGTATTCAATTAGCCGCAAACCTTCAGGGTATTATCTCCCAGGTTCTTTTAAAAAGGGCTGATGGCAAGGGAAGAATTGCCGCATTTGAGGTTTTGATTGCTGTTCCTGCGGTAAGAAATTTGATCAGGGAGGGCCGAACATATCAAATTCCCTCGTTTTTACAGGTGGGAAGGAGGCAGGGGATGGTTTCTTTAAATCAATCCCTTATCGACCTGTCAAAGGAGGGGCTGATTAGCCCAGAGGAGGCTATAAGCAAAGCCACAGATGTTGCCGAGCTTCTTTCTGTAGTAACCGGAGAGCAAGAAGCAAAGTAAAAGTCAAAAATCAAAAATCAAAAATCAAAATTTAAGGTAAAGATTTTTTTAAAAAATGACGATATATAAATAAAGGATGAGTGAATTAAGGAAGGATCCCATATTAGGAAGATGGGTTATTATTGCCTCTGAAAGGGGGAAAAGGCCTGGTGCATTTGAAAAGCCTCCAGAAAAAACAGATGCTGGTAGTTGCCCATTTTGCCCTGGAAATGAATGGATGACACCAAAGGAGATTTATAGTATAAGGAAACCCGGCTCAAAACCAAATGAGGGAGGATGGGATATAAGGGTTGTTCCAAATAAATTCCCAGCTTTGGGCATCGATGAAAAATTGGCAAAAAAGGGAAGGGGTGTATATGATATGATGATAGGGTATGGTGCACATGAGGTTATTATAGAAACGCCGGATCACCATAAGCATATTAAGGATCAATCCATTGATGAGATAAAAAATGTTATTTTTGCTGTCCAGCACAGGATTGATGATTTGCATAAAGACCTTCAGATGAGATATGTCCTTGTCTTTAAAAATAAGGGCATAGAAGCAGGTGCATCCCTTTTCCATCCACATACCCAACTTATTGCAACGCCTGTTACGCCAAGGACTGTAAAGGGAGAATTGCAAGGAGCAGAGGCATATTTTAAGGCAAAGGAGAGGTGTATATTCTGCGATATTATGGAGGAGGAGCTTTCCCTTGGGAAAAGAATAGTTGTAGAGAACGATGGATTTGTTGCATTCTGTCCATATGCCTCAAGGTTTCCATTTGAGATATGTATTCTTCCAAAGCACCACGATGTAGACTTCCATTCTGAGGCTGTAGAAAAGAACGATGATTTATTGGCAGAGATACTTTCTATAGTTTTTAAGAAGCTTGCTACCTGCCTGGATGACCCTCAATATAACTATGTTATCCATACCGCACCAAACAGGTTTGCCAGAAGGGGTTATTGGCAGACATTGAATGAGGATTTTCACTGGCATATTGAGATAATGCCAAAGCTTACAAGGGTTGCCGGGTTTGAATGGGGAACAGGGTTTTATATAAACCCAACGCCGCCAGAGGAGGCAGCAAAGGCATTAAGGGAAGCAAATGTAGAATGAGTCGGGAGTCTGGAGTCAGGAGTCTTTAAGTCATATGGCGACGATAACTAAATTTGAAGATATTCAATCATGGCAAAAAGCCAGAGAGTTAACTAAAGTGATTTATTCTTTGACGGATTTACCAAAATTTGACGATGCTTACAGATTATCAAACGAAGTATCAAAGTTAATTCAAGGGTTTGCTAATTATCTTAAAAAACAATTCCGACCCCAGACTCCTGACTCCAGACCCCAGACTTTACAATGAAAACCTTATATGTTTCGTTTTTATGGCACCTGCATCAGCCATTTTATAAGGATAGCCTTGCAAATTCATATATCCTTCCCTGGGTAAGGCTTCATTCAACAAAGGGTTATTATGATATGGTATCTATCCTTGATGAATATCCAGAAATTAAGGCAACCTTTAACCTTACACCATCCCTTTTATCCCAAATTAGGGATATTGCAAAGAATGATGTAGCTGATTACTATTATGAAATAAGCAAAAAACCTGCACATTCTTTAACTGACAATGATAAGATATACCTCCTTTCAAACTTTTTTCTGTGCAATTGGGAGACAATGGTTTTTCCATATCCAAGGTTCAAGCAATTATTACAAAAAAGGGGAAGAAATGTATCTTTGGAGGAAATTGAAAAGAAAATAAATGAATTTTCAGATAGGGATATAAGAGACCTCCAGGTTTTTTATAACCTTACATGGTTTGGGTTTAAGGCAGGAAGGGATCCTTTTATAAATGGCCTTTTTGAAAAGGGAGAGAATTTTACAGAGGTAGATAAACAAACCCTTCTTGAGAAACAAAGGGAGATAATCTCATCAATAATCCCAAAATATAAAGAGCTTCAGGATAGGGGTCAGGTTGAGATTACAACCAGCCCATTCTATCACCCAATACTACCCCTGCTTATGGATGGAAAGCAATTAGGGTTTGATTTTAAAGAGGATGCAATGGCTCATCTTGAAAATGCTATAAGCCTTTATTCTGAAATGTTTGGAAAGCCTCCAAGGGGTATATGGCCACCCGAGGGTGGTGTTTCGGATGAGACATTCCCCCTTCTTTCGCAATCTGGAATTTCCTGGTGTGCAACCGATGAAGAGATTCTTTTTAATACAATTCCAAACCTAGCTAGGCATTCTATATACAAGATGTATGAGCTAGAGGGAGTAAAGGTATTCTTTAGGGATAAAAACCTTTCAAACCTTATTAGCTTTGTCTATTCAAAGAATAAGCCAGAGAAAAGTGTTGCTGATTTTATAGGTCATCTCAAGGGGATAAGGGATTATGTCTCTGCTATCCCTGGTGAGCATATGGTAAGCATAATCCTTGATGGTGAAAACCCCTGGGAATACTATAGGGATGGTGGAGAGGCATTCCTTTCTGGAATATATAAGGAATTGTCAAAGCTTGATGATATAAAGACAATAACATTCTCTGAATTTATAGAAAAGACTGGGGAGCCTACAAAACTTACCAATATATACCCAGGCAGCTGGATTAACCATTCCTTTAGAATTTGGAGGGGAAAGATAGAAAAGGACAAGGCTTGGGATTATCTTAAAAATACAAGGGATGAGCTTATAAGAAATATGCCAAATAACAAAAGTGCATGGGAGGAGATATATATTGCAGAAGGCTCTGATTGGTTCTGGTGGTATGGCGATGATTTTGAATGTTCACAGGATGATATTTTTGACCTTATCTTTAGAACACACCTTAAGAATGTCTATAAAATCATTGAAAAAACACCTCCCTTCTATCTTGATGAGCCAATCACAAAGCCAAAATTTATAAAGCCTCTGACCTTTCCCATCCATTCTATTTCTCCTATAATAGATGGAAAGATAACTAGCTATTATGAGTGGCTATTTGCTGGAACTTATGACATAACATTTTCTGGTGGAACAATGCATTATTCAGAGAATAGGATAAAAAAAATAATGTATGGTTATTCTCTTGATAGCCTTTACATTGCCATTGATGTTGATGCGCTCAATCATTTTTCAGATAATGAGTTTTTGGTTATTAATATAGAAACAAAGGTAAGGTATAAGGTAATAATTTCAAAAGAGGGAAAGGGAGAGCTATTTGAGATTGCATCTGAGGGAAGCTTGATAAAAAAGGAAGATTTAGAGAATATAGCATTTTCTAAAATATTAGAGCTTGCCATTCCATTTGAGATTATCTCTTGTAAGCAAAAGGAGGAGGTAAGGTTCACAGCATCATTTGAAAGAAACGGGATGGTTATTGAAAATTGGCCAAAATCCGGTTATATATCAATGCTTGTCCCAACCCCTGAATATGAAGCAATGAGATGGTCATGTTGAAATTTAGGATTTAGGAATTTAGGATTTAGTAATTTTTTTGATTGTTTTGAATCCTAAATTACTTATGGGTGGAATGAATTTTGGGACAGATAAACACATATCCTAGATGTACCTAATATTATGTCTTCATTCCCATCAGCCGGTTGGGAATTTTTCCTATGTATTTGAGGATGCATATCAAAAGGCATACAAGCCATTTATTGATATATTTGAGAAATACCCAAATATAAAGATAAACCTCCATTATAGCGGATGCCTCCTTGAATGGCTTTTGGAAAATCACCCAGATTTCTTGCAAAGAATAAAAAACCTTATAAGCGAAGGAAGGATAGAAATTTTATCAGGTGGATTTTATGAGCCAATTCTTCCCATAATCCCAGAAGCCGATGCAAAGGCACAGATTGAGATGATGCAGGGTTTCTTAAAAGCCCATTTTGATGTAGAGCCAAAAGGATTTTGGCTTTCTGAGAGGATTTGGGAGCCTAGTATTCCAAGCCTTGTTTCTCCTTTAAAATATACAGCCATAGATGATACCCATTTTCTCTGGTCAGGCATTCCCATAGATAGCCTTTCTGGCTATTTTTTAACCGAAGACCAGGGAAATACCTTGGCAATATTTCCAATTGATAAAAATTTACGCTACCTTATCCCATTTAGAAAGGCAAGCGAGGTAATAGAGTATTTAAGTCAGGAGTCAGGAGTCAGGAGTCAGGGGTCAGAAGGGTGTTTAACGATGGGTGATGATGGAGAGAAATTTGGCCTCTGGCCTGGGACACATAAATGGGTATATATAGATGGATGGCTTGAAGCATTTTTCCAATTATTGGAGGAGAATAAAAACTGGCTTAAGACAGAGAGATTTAGTGAATACCTTGAAAAATTCCCTTCCTCTGGAGGAGTCTATATCCCCTGTGCCTCTTATGAGGAGATGACCGAATGGTGCCTTCCTCCTTTATCTTGTGAGAGGTTTCATCAGGTAATTGAGGAGGCAAAAAGGATAGGGTTCTATGATAAAGCAAGGGAATTCTTAAAAGGGGGATATTTTAGGAATTTCTTTATAAAATATCCAGAGGCTGACCATTTACATAAGAGGATGGCCTGGACATCAAATATTATTGGAGAAAATAGAGAGGCAAGGAAATTTCTCTATAAGGCACAATGCAATTGTGGATATTGGCATGGTGTGTTTGGGGGGCTTTATATGCCCCACTTAAGAAATAGCCTTTATTCAAACCTTATTAAGGCAGAGGGTTTTGTTAAAGATGTTGTTATAGAAAAAGACATTAACAATGACCTAAAGAATGAAATTTATATAAAAAAATCGCCCTTTAGCCTTATTATCGAGCCCCATAAGGGTGGAATTATCTCTGAGATAGATGCCTTTGGTAAAAATATAACAGATATAATTTCAAGGAGAAAAGAGGCATATCATAGCTTTCTTAAGGAATGCCCAATTGATAATTCATCTGAAACACCAAGCATTCACGATGTAAAGAAAGACCTATCCTCTGCCTCTTCCTTTCTCTTCTATGACCAATATACCCACAATTCTTTGCAAGACCATATATTTTCTTTAGATACAGGGTTGAAGAATGTAAAAGAAGGCTCTATTGCCTGGCTATTTAAGCCCTATGAAAAGCCTTATCGCTATCAAATCAAGGATTCTAATGTTTTGCTTTCATATTGCGATGAAAATATTTCAATCTCTAAGGAAATTATTTTACACAAGCCTTCCCTTGAATTTAAATACAAAACAAAGGGGATTTCCGGGTTGTTTGGCGTTGAATTTTGTTTTTCTATTATTGATGATAAAGAGGAAGAAATAAGGGGGAAAGAGATAAAGATTGGTAATTTAATTATAAAAAGCAATAAAGATGTTGTATTTTGGAAGATGCCTCTATACACGGTTTCCCAATCAGAGAAATGCTTTGACATAACCCAACAGGGCGTTGTTACAATAGCAACAATTTTGCTTGAAAAGAATACATCTTTTGATGTAAATTATCATATTAAGTTTAGAAATGACTAAAGCTGAATTAAACGAGGCGGTTTTTAGAATATTAAAGACCTCAAGCCCTGATAAAATTATCCTTTTTGGTTCTTGTGTAGGAGGAAATTACAAAGAAGGTAGCGATATAGATTTTTTGATTATAAAACAAGATATAAAATCCAAAATAATGGAGTATGCAAAAATAAGAAAGGGTTTAAAGGGGCTTAAATTTCCATTTGATATTATTATTCTTACGCCGCAAGAATATGATTTTTATTCAGAAAATTGGAAGAATAGTGTAGTAGCAGAAGCCAAAGAGAAGGGTATGGTTTTATATGGAAAATAAAGAGGAATATATAATTTTATTTGAACTTGGATGTGCTGATTTAAAGCTTGTAGAGAAGAATTTAAAAGAAGAAGATATAAGCAGAAAGATTTTGTTGTTTCATTTGCAACAGACAGTTGAAAAATTCTTAAAATCGCTTCTTTCTTTTGCAAATATCAAATTTCCCAAAACCCACGATTTAGAAATATTGATTGAGGCTTGCGAAGATAATAAAATAAAC
>JBFMED010000117.1:0-5104 GCA_040753475.1 bacterium | reverse complement strand
AAAAATAAAGAAACAAAAATTATGGCAGGCGATTATGAGCTTTCTCCTTCTTTAAATATGATAGATATTCTTTCAAAACTAACCAAGGGTGAGGCTATAAAATCTTGTTTTACAATCCCCCCTGGTTATAATATCTATCAAATAGGAGAGCTTTTGGATAAAAAGGGGTTTGCTGATAAAAGAAGATTCCTTGAATTAGCTAAAGATAAAGCGTTTATAGGAAGTTTAGGCTTTTCTCTTAATACATTAGAAGGGCTTTTATTCCCTGATACATATTGTGTATCAAAGGGGATGCAGGAAAGCGAGATAATAGGGATAATCATTGAAAGGTTTAAAAGGGCATTTAAAGACGAGGATGTAGAAATGACAAAGAAATTAGGTTTGTCTATGTATCAAGTTTTTATCCTTGCCTCCATCATTGAAAAAGAAACAAGCGTTTTGAGCGAGATGCCCATTATTTCTTCTGTTTTTCATAATAGATTGAAAAGAAATATGAAGCTTAATAGCTGCCCAACGGTTATCTATGCCTTATACCCTAATTTTGATGGAAATATAAGGAAGGAAGACCTTGATATTTCCTCTCCCTATAATACATATAGACACCACGGCCTTCCTCCATCCCCTATTTCAAACCCTGGGATTTTTGCGATAAAAGCCGCATTACATCCAGCGAATGTTGATTACTTATATTTTGTTAGTATGAACAATGGAAGGCATAAATTTTCAAGGACACTGGCTGAACATAATATAGCGGTTTCAAAATACCAACCAAAGATAAAATGAGATTTATCGCCATTTTTTTATTTATCCCTTTGCTTACATATCCAAAGGGAATTTCTGGTTGGATAGAAAAAAAGGTAGATGAATTTATAAAGGAGAAGATAAAGAAATATTCAAAGGAGGTTAAGATTGAAAAGGTAAAATACATATTTCCAAATAAATTCGCCCTTTCTGGAATTTCATATTATAACCCTGCATTTTCCATAAAAGGTGATGGTTTATTAGAGGTAAGCCTTGAGGGGTCTGTTAAGGTTATCCTTTTTGAACCTTTATTTTCCATAAAAAGGGATTTTTTTAAGAAAAAAAGAAAAATGGCATTTCCAAATATAGAGATTAAAGCTATGGGAGGAAAAGGAAAGATAGCTGATTTTGGAGCATTTAATGATGTATCGGGAAGCCTTAAAAACAAAAGATTTAGGTTTGAAGGTTCTGGGCTTGGTGGAAAGGCAAGCATAGAAGGCGGCTCTGATAGCTTTACAGCTTATATAAAGGATGCAAAAGCAAACATGCTTCCATATTTTCCTAAAATTCCAAAGAAAGGCAATGTTGATATTGCCATTAAGAAAGAAAGGGATTTGGAAATTATAGCAGAGCTGAAGGATTGCTCAATAAAAGATATAAAAAATATCAAAGGAAAGCTGGAATGGAAAAATGGGATAAACAAAGGAAGGCTTTCGTTTTTATGGAATTCTCTTTATTTTAAAGCTAATTTTAAGGAAAAAAATGGTCTTTATAAGGTATCTGGCGATACTTCTTACAAAAAAAATGCCTTTGTATTTTCTATTGAGGGTGTATTAAAAAATGATGTTTTTGGGATTACGAGGGGATACATCAATAATACGAGGTTTTTTGGAAATATTGGAGAGAACATCTCCCTTTCTTTGGAATTTAACAATGCTAATTGGCTACCCTTAATCCATCCCATTTTTAAAGGCTCTATATTAAATGGATGGGGAACAATTACAGGAAAGTTTGAAAAACCAGATATTTTTGCAAATCTTAGCCTAAAAAGGGGTAATGAAACCCTAGATATATCAATAAATGGCGACAGCAACCTCCTTTTCCTTAAATTAGGCACAATCTCTGCTTCTGGAATAAAAATTGCCCATTATTCTTTTGGAACGCTTTCCTTTAAACCCCTCTCTCTTTCCTTATCTCTTATAAAACCCATTGCCTTTGATGAGGCAAACATTGAATGGGATGGAAAAACCTTTGATTTAGCTTTATTTTCCGAAAAAAGGAGGCTTTTTATTAAAAAAGAGGAAGAAAAGCCAATGATGTTTAGGTATTCTGATATTGTAAAACAGATTCCCCTAGACCTCACAGGAAAGGTTATTTTTGAAAAACAGAAGGTTCTTATAGAATATGGAAAATTTGGAGAAATTCCTATAGATCAGGGATTATGCAATGTTAAATTAGAAAATGGAATCTTTGTAGAAAACCTTGAGCTTTTGGTGGATGGGATAACATCAATTTATAGCTCATTTGAGATAAAAGAAGATAAAATAGATGCACCAATTCTTATCACAAATATAAAAACAGATAGAATTTTAAAAAACCTCAAAGCAAAGGTAGATTTTAAGGGAAGGCTTATTGGCTTTCTAAAAAACCCCTCCATATTTGGACAAATTTATTCACAAGAACCAAAGATTATCGCTGATATAATGATAATTGAGGATACCTTTACCATAAAAAATGGAAGGGTTAATAACACCACCTTTGAGCTTGATGTTTTTCTTGCCTCAAAAACCATCTCGGGTTTTGCCGGGTTTAATAATGAGAACCTTTCAAGCCTTTCAAACATCTTCCTCATCCCCCCCCATATCTCTGGAATAGCACAGGGGAGCGCCACATTTTCTGGTTTTATCACAAATCCAGAGATTATAGGGAAGATTAAGGTCTTAAACCCAACATTCTTTCAAGGAATAAACGCAGATTCTATTGGCTTTTGTTTTAAGGTAAAGGATAAGGCTTTTTCATCAAGCGGATATATTACACTTGATGATGGATTTATCTCTATTGACACAAACATTTTTTCTGGGGGAGAAATTGAAAGTAAAGGGAATGCTTGTTCCTTCAAAATTGCCGAGCTTCCCATTACTGGCTCTTTCTCATTTAATGGCTTATATAAAGATAAAACAATGGATGGCACGCTTTCTACAAGGAATATCGTTATATCGGGCTATAGAATTCCCGATATTACAGAAACTCTGCAATATCAGGAATTAGAAGGGATAAATCTTTCTGGTATGGTTTCTGGAAAAATAAAGAAAGGCATTGCTTCTCTTATTGTCTCTTTTGATAATCTTCAGGTAGGCCCTGCCAAGGTTGCAGGAAGGATTGCCGCAAAGGGAGAGGTAAGGGATTTAGAGATAGATGGAGAAATAAGCATTGTTGGTTCAGATCTTTTCTTTCCTATATTTCAAGAACCACTTGATGATGTATCTTGTAGGCTTTCTATAGATGATAGTGAGATTAAAATCTTAAGTTTTGCTGGAAGGACAAAGAAAACAAAGATTATCTTACAACAAATTTCAGAAAATAGACTTGAAGTTAAGACAAGTGGAGAGCCAATAAAAATAGATATTCCTGGTATTATAAAGGGAGAGGCATCTTGTGAGCTTATCATTGAAAATATTGATGACGAACTGGTAAGCAAGGGTAAAATTATTGTTTCTAACGCAAGATTTACATATCCTCCAACAAAGCAAGGTTTGGGTGGAGGGTTTTTAGACCAATTTATCTATGGACCAAAGATTGAAGCTGGTCATAATGTATGGTTTTATAATGAGTTTTGCGATATAGAGATAGAAAAAGGGGGCTGGTTAAAGCTTGTTAAGGAGAAAGATATGATAAAAGCAAGTGGTTTTTGCCATTCAAAAAGGGGAATAGTTGAATACCTTTCCTCTAATTTTTCTATTGGTAGCGCAGATTTTGAATTCAGGGATGGAATTCCTTATCTTACCGGATATGCAGATGCAACAATTGATGGGATTCCTTTAAGGCTTTCTCACAGCGGAATGCTCTTTTTACCGTTAAAACTTTCCCTTTCTTCTCCTTCCTTTCCAGAGAAAAGCGAAGATGAGCTTGTTAAGATAATCCAAGGAAAAAAGGAAAAACCAGTTGGGATTATTGCAAGCGTGGTTGGAAAGAGGATAACAAAAGGGCTTGCCTCTTCTATTCAGAGCCTTGTAAGGCTAGACCTTGAGGTTATAACCCCATTTGCTGAAAATATATTCCAAGGAACACAAACATATAGCTATAGCCTTGTTGGAACAGAGGTAAAGATAGGAAGGTATTTAACCGAGAGGTGTTATCTTATATATGAGGGCCGTATTGAGGATTATGAAAGTGAAAAATATAGGTATAAGCATAGGATAGGCTTTGAATATGATGTAGGAAAAAGAACACGGATTAGATACCTCTATACACCAAAAGGGGGAAGGGAGGATGAAGATTATGAGATTGGCATCAAGAAAGATGTCAGTTTTTAGTTATGTGTTTAAATAGGTATCATCCATTTTTGAGTTTTTTTCTTTGTTTCCTTTAAGATTATCTGAATACATACCTTTTTTCTGATTAGCTAAACATATACCCCTTGTGCGTTTTTATCCTTGTTAGGTTTCTTCAATCTTTGCGAGATAGTCGTCTACCTCTCTTTTGAATTTGGAATAAACCTCGTGGGCATTGTCCATTAATGGCTTTAATTTCGTTTCATCTAAAAGAAAACCGTAAGCATGTGTGAAGAAGTGACGAAAGAATAGATACTTACCTATTTTGTCTGCGGTTTCCTTTGTTATAAAATTATGTTTAATACTCAAGTTTAATAAATCCTTATGCCATGTAGGTGTATCGGATATCGAAATACTTTTGTACGATAACAATTGTTTCAAAATATTTTCCATTCCCGTGTAGATATTTTGAAGATATGCACCAATTCCTACAAGAACTATAAGTTCTTTCTCAGGTCTATCTTTTACCCTTTCTAATTCAGTAAGGACATTTGTAATATTTTCCATTTCAGCATAAATTTTTTCCTTTACACTAACCATACAATACCACCCCCTCTCGTTCTATAAGTCTATTAAATAAACAATCTTTGTCTAAATCAATAATATCTACAGGTTTTGATAGGTCTCTATATAGCTCCCAACAAAAATCAAAAAATAATTTGGGTTTTATTCCCTTTACGGCAATGTCTATATCTTTTGCATCCATCCTTTCCTTAGATGACCCGAAAAGTATTACTCTAGCTAACTTGTATTTTTTTGCATATTTTAATATGGCGGTTTTATCGCTTTCTGTAATCATTGTATCTCATATC
>JBFMED010000116.1:0-2809 GCA_040753475.1 bacterium | reverse complement strand
TAGACCCATCCTCCGGTGCAAGCTCCTGCTGCATCTGCATTGGGTGAAGCACCAGTATTAGGACAGGCCTTATAACCCGCTGGTAAAGTCTGACCCGGGTCAGTATGTGCAACGGCATGAATCTCTTCCTCCAGGGCAGCTTGATTCTCAATCTGCCAAGTATTAGCAATAACTCTTACAACGCTGCTGTCTCCTCCTGATTGTCCTCCATGGGCATCTCTTCTTCTTAGGACAAAGGGAACATCTGGCGCGTTATCATTATTTCTATCGGGGTAGATTAGCGTAAGATAGCCGAGAAGATCGGCTGTATCAGTACCAGTACCAGCATCCCACGCTGTTGGCCAGACCTGTCTTCCCAAGTCTCTCTCTGCACACTCAACTAGCCCAGCATACATTGACTTTAAGTTCTTAGAGGTTGTCCTTTCCCTGGATCTATCAATCAGAATCCCTACTCTAGGAAGGAGCATTGCGAGTAATATCCCAATGATTGCCACTACAATCATTAACTCAATCAATGTAAAACCTTTTCTTTTCATTTTAATTCACCTCCATTTTTTAAAATTTATTCCCTTCAATACTTTTTTAGTACTGATTTCTATAGTAAGTATACTATAAAAATTAAATTTTGTCAAGTTTTTTTGATTGAAAGTATGGAGACTTTGTTGCTAAATAATTAAATTTTATGTTATAATTTTGAAAAATGAAGAAGATTTTTGACAAATGGATTGAGCTTGCCCATAAAATAGGAAATTTCAATGCAAGGGTTATCCTTTCTATTTTCTATTTTGTCTTTATCACCCCATTTGCCTTATACATTAAGATATTTAAAGACCCTTTAAGGCTAAAGAAAAGAAATCAATGGATTGAAAAGAAATGGGTAAAGCCCGATATTTTAGAAGCAAGGAGGCAATTTTGAAGAAGAATCTCTTAATCAGTTTTGCCTCTATCGCATTCCTTCTTTTTGGATTAGAAATAGCAACAAGGATATATGCATATTCTATTGGAAAGGGCTTTATAGAAAAACCCAAGTCATTTATAAGCAGCTTTTTTACTATCTATGATTGGCCTGCTCCCTACAAAAAAGCAAAGTGGTATATATTCAAAAAAGGAGAGCAGATTGTTAAAAAAAAGGAAAAAAATGAAAAAAGGATAATCTGCTTTGGAGGTTCAACAACCCTGTATGGAGCACCTCCTCCATTTATCGAAAAAAGAGGGGCTTTTTACACAAGGGGTTTATCTTATACTCAATGTTTAAAGAAGAAATTGCGAGATAAATATCCAAACCTAAAGATTAGGGTATTAAATGCAGGTGGAGATGGATTTTCCTCTGCCCATACATTGGTGAACCTTGCCTTAAGAAATGTAGAGCTTAAGCCTGACATTATAACTGTTTATCACAATATAAATGATTTGTCTTGCAATTACTATGGCAAGGAGGTTTTATCTGATTATTCAAATAAATATCTAACCTTTGATTTCCTTACATATAGACATAGGACAGGATTTTGGGGAAGCCTAATGAAATACTCATTCTTAATGAGGTTTGTAAATTCAAGGACAGGATTTTTTAGGTTTAAGGATGTAGATAAAAATAGGGATTTTCATCCTGGAATGGAGTTTTTTAAAAATAATCTAATAAACATTGTAGCAATTGCAAAGGCAAATAATATCTTTCCTATTCTTATGACCCAGGGTGCAAAGAAATCACAAAGAGAGGATTTGGGGGTTAAATCTTACAATCAAATTATAGAAGATATTGCAAAAAAGGAAAATGTGGGGCTTATTAAAATAGCAGATTTTCTTGATGATGATAGCTATTTTGTTGATGAGGTCCATCTTTCTAGCAAGGGGGTTGAAAAGGTTTCTTCCCTTCTCTATGACTATCTCACCTCAAATAAATGTATATATTAGGCATCTCCTGCTTTTACCACGATGCATCAGCAGCTCTTCTTAAGGATGGGTTATTGGTTGCCTGTTGTGAGGAAGAAAGATTTACCAGAAAAAAGCATGATTATGATTTTCCTATAAACTCTATCCTTTTTTGCCTTGATATGGCAGGGATAAAAGCTTCTGACCTGGATTACATTGTCTTCTATGAAAAGCCATTCATCAAATTTGAAAGGATTTTTATGAATTCTTTTCAAGTCTTTCCTAAGGGATGGAAGGTATTCAGAGAGGCAATGCTAACCTGGCTATTAGATAAGCTTTGGATAAAGAATATTATAAGAGGCAAATTGGGGGTAGATGAAAATAAAATTTTGTTTATTGAACACCATCTTTCACATGCTGCATCTTGCTTTTTTTGCTCGCCATTTGATGAGGCAGCTATATTAACCATTGATGGGGTTGGAGAATGGACAACCGCAACCATGGGAATAGGAAAAGATAAAGAGATTATTTTAAAAAAGGAGCTTCATTTTCCACATTCCTTAGGTCTTCTATACTCTGCATTTACAGCATTTTTAGGGTTTGAGGTGAATGAGGGTGAATACAAGGTTATGGGAATGGCACCATTTGGAAAGCCAAATTATATAGATAAGGTAGAGAAACTTATAGCTCTAAACAATGATGGTTCATTTTCCCTTAATATGGATTATTTTTCTTTCCATTATTCACCAGATAAGACATTTAGCCCTAAATTTGAATCCCTTTTTGGAAAACCAAGGGATCCAAAATCTCATTTCTTTACCAAAGAATCTGGATTTCCCATATATTTTGGAGAAAAACCAGGAAATTTTGAAGAGCTTTGCGAAGAAAACCAATACTATGCTGATATAGCCGCAAGCATCCAAAAGGTAACAGAAGAGGC
>JBFMED010000115.1:0-2493 GCA_040753475.1 bacterium | reverse complement strand
AGGATTTCAGATTTTAAAGGAAGTAGCGATAACCCCTTATAAGTATGTAGCTATTCTTAAGGCATAGATTCTTAGGAAAGGGTGTGTAAATGATTCCAGTATCCTGTCCTTCAGGAGGAAAAGGATGTGTTTTTGATATAATACATCCTGTTTAAAAGGTAATTCTGGACAAAGGTAGCGAAATATAGGAAATTATAACACAGTTGAACATATACGCTAGTGCGATGAATTTTGCAAGGATTCAAGGAGTATCGTCACTATACACGAACCCATGGAGTTATCACACAGAAAATATATTACTATTGCAATATATTGATTGAGATATTATAATAGTAATGTAATATTTGGTGGAAAAAGATAAATTAAAGGAGCTAATAATTGAACATAAGGAAAAATTTCTTTTGAAAACTGGACTGATAAGAAGGGAGATTCAGGAAGATATTGAGAATTATCTAAAACACAAAGAAATAATTTTGATTACAGGGGTAAGAAGGGGCGGCAAATCATCCCTAATGAGATTAATTTGCAATGATGTAATGGCAAAATTTAAAGTTTCTCCATCAAATATCCTCTATTTGAACTTTGAGGATGAGCGATTTATCGACTTTAGTATAAAGGATTTTGATCTTCTTTATGAGACATTCATAGAAATAGAAGATCCAAAGGGTAGGAAATACTTTTTCTTAGATGAAATTCAAAAAGGAAAGATAAGGATATTTTTTATTGGAAATCAAGAAAAGGAAGAGAGGTAGATTTTACAGTTAAGGAGGGTCTAAAAATTACCCAGGCAATTCAAGTTTGTCTCTCGTTGGCAGATGAGAAGATAAAAAAGAGAGAAATCCAATCTTTAGTAGATGCACGAGAAGAATTGGGCGCAGATTCTCTTGTTGTCCTTACTGAAAATGATGAGGGTAAGGAAAGTGTGGGAAATATTAAAATAGAGATAATTCCTTTGTGGAAATGGCTCATTTCCTCTGAAGACATACAAATAAAATTATCCTAGTATGAAGTTTAGTGTATTGTCTATAATTATTAAAATTATACATTATACATCGCCTTATAAGGTATTGTTAGTTATAGGCAAAAAGGGGATTTAAAATGAAAAATGTCCTCAATATACTAAATGAATTGAAGGATAAGGGTTTAATAAAGGATTATGCCATTGGTGGTGCAATAGGTGCTTTAAGATGGACTCAACCATTTCTTACCGAAGATTTAGATATATTTATTATTCTCAAAAAAGAAAGAGGAGAAAAAGAATTGATTATATTATCACCTGTCTATGAGTATCTTAAAAAGAAAGGTTATACTTGGAAAGGGCATTGGATAATTATAGAAGGTGTGCCAGTTGATATATTTCCGGCTGACGAACTTGAAAAAGAAGCAATAGAAGATGCAAAAGAAACAGAGTATGAAGGGACAAAGACAAAGGTAATGGCACCGGAATATCTGGTAGCATTATTCTTAAGGGCATTTAGGGAGAAAGATAAAAGAAAAATAGAGATGATATTAAAACAGACGAATGTGGATAAAGAGAAACTTGATGAAATTCTAAATAAATATGGTTTAACTGAAAAGTTTACTAAGTTCAAGAAAAGGTATTATGGGAAATAATCAAAAAATTGTTATAGGCAGTAGAATATTAACTAAAAAAGAATTGTTTAGAGAAAAAGAAAAATTCCGCAAAGAACGGGCTAAACTTACTTTTAATGAAAAAATAAAGGCACTTGTTCAATTACAACAACTTGCATATAGTTGGGGAGGTAAAAAGGATATAATTGTATGGAAAATATAAAAAATGAAAAGAAATATTAAATTATCAAAATCAATTGTGGGAGAGGAAGAAAAAAGGGCATTGGCAGAGGTGATTGATGAATCTTATCTTGGAATGGGACAATTCACCAAGAAATTTGAAGATAAGCTCGCCAGATACCTGGGAGTTAAGGAAGTTATCTGTGTAAATTCAGGAACATCTGCCTTGCACCTTTCCCTTATGTCAATAGGATTAAAACCAGGGGATGAGGTATTAGTTCAATCCCTGACTTTTGTGGCATGTTATCAGGCAATCTCTGCCTCTTTTGCCATTCCTACCCCTTGTGAAATTTCTCCTGAAACTTGTTTAATCGACTTAAATGATGCAAGGAAAAGGATTACTAATAAAACAAAGGCAATAATGCCGGTTCACTATGCAGGAAGGGTTGGAGATTTAGATAAAATATATGACTTTGCAAGGGAACACAAATTAAGGGTAATTGAGGATGCCTCCCATAGCTTTGGGACAACTTATAAAGGCAAGAAAGTGGGTTCTATGGGAGATATTGTCTGCTTTAGCTTTGATGGCATAAAGAATATAACATCTGGTGAAGGAGGGGCAATTGTTTCACAGGACAATAGTGTTCTGGAATACATTAAGGATGCAAGGTTGTTGGGTATTCATAAGGATACACAAAAGCGGTATCAAGGATTAAGGAGTTGGGAATTTGATGTTAGTCA
>JBFMED010000114.1:0-4871 GCA_040753475.1 bacterium | reverse complement strand
TGAATTGTTTTTTAAGGAAATAAAAAAAGAAAGGCTGAAATCTTCAAAAATCGTTGCCTTTGGTTCAACAGCCCATCCAAAATATAAGGCAGAAGAAGATTTGAATTTACAAAGCCTGATTGATGCAAAGACAGAAATTATAACAATCTTTGGAAAAACATCGGCCTTTCATATAAAAAATGTTTTAAGGGTATCCCTTGAGAGAAACCTTGAAATTATTGAGGCCTCTATAAAATTTTTAAGAAAAAAAGGAAAAAGGGTATTTTTTGATTGTGAGCATTTCTTTGATGGCTATAAGGAGAATCCAAAATATGCAAAAATGGTTATTGAAGCAGCAATAAATGGTGGTTGTGAAATGGTTGTTCTTTGTGATACAAACGGTGGTTCTTTTCCAGGTGAGATAGAAAATATAATCAAAGAATTAAAGACAAATTTTCCTTTGGGTATCCATGCACACAATGATAGAGAGCTTGCTGTAGCAAATTCTCTTTCTGCTATAAAAGCTGGATGCAGCCAGGTTCAAGGAACAATAAATGGATATGGAGAGAGGTGTGGGAATGCAAACCTTATAACATTAATTCCAAACCTTTATAAGCTTGGAATTTTAACCATAAAGGAGGAGAAATTAAAAAGCCTTACAGAGACATCGAGGTTTATCGCAGAGATAGCAAATATTGCTCCTTTTTCACATCAGCCATATGTTGGACAATCTGCATTCGCTCACAAGGGTGGTATTCATATTAGTGCGGTAATGAAACATCCAGAGGCTTATGAACATATAAACCCGGAGATTGTTGGAAATACAAGGAGAATGATTGTTTCAGAGCTTGCAGGAACAAGCTCCATAATCCATAAGGCATCTGAATATAAGCTTAGCTTTTCAAAAGAGGAGACAAAAAAGGTTTTAAAAATTGTCAAGGAGATGGAAAATCAGGGCTATCAATTTGAAGGAGCGGATGGCTCCTTTGAATTGTTAATAGACAAGTCATTAAATCTATATAAACCATCCTTTAATATAAAGGAATATGGCGTTATGGTTGAAAATGAAGGAGGAAGGCTCACATCAAAGGCAACCGTAAAGATTAAGGTGCAAGGAAAGGAGGAATATACAGTGGCAGAGGGAGATGGCCCGGTAAATGCCCTTGATAATGCAATAAGAAAGGCTTTGTATCCATCCTATCCAGAGCTTAAGAATGTCCATCTTACAGATTATAAGGTTAGGGTCATTGATACAAAGGAGGGAACAGCGGCAAAGGTGAGGGTTCTTATAGAATCATCAGATAAAAAAGGCTCTTTCGGAACGGTTGGCGTCTCGGAAAATATTATTGATGCCTCCTGCCATGCCCTGGTTGATGCCATAGAATACGCATTACTAAAGAGAAAAAAATGAAAAAAGGAAGAAATAAAGGGCTTTTGGATAAAAAGAGGTTTGAATGGATGGAGGAGGAAAGAAGGGAGTATCTTAAGGGTTTAAGTATTAAAAAGAGCATTGAATCCTTTGAAGGGCTTACATCTGCATCAATGTTAAATGAATTTAAAGCTGGCTTTTCTTCTGATAATCCTGTATGTTTAAAGATTGGTCTTAAAAGATGGGTTCATTAGAAGATACATTTAGAAAGGTAATTTTATTCTTAGAGAATGAGAAGTTTGCTTATCTTGTAATTGGCGGAATAGCATCTGGAGTATTGGCTCAGCCAAGGATGACTCAGGATTTTGATATGGAGAACATTGCCATAAGGCATAAAGGAAGGCTTGATGAAAAATATCTTATATCCTGGGCACAAACACTTTCAGACGAAGCAGAGGATATGAGGATATATAATGAAATAAAGAGATTGCTAGAGTTATAGTTAATGCCATAGAGTATGCCTTGCTAAAGAGAAAAAATGGGTGAAATTATTGAGTTTATTTCTTTAAGGAATGGAAGAAAGGTTGTTACCAAAAAGACTACTTTGGAAGATAAAAGTTTTGATAAAGATTTTTGGAAATGTATTTCACCTTCTGAGAAATTAGCCTGTGCCTGGCAAATGGTAATAGATACAGCCATTATAAAGAAAAAACAAGGGGGTCTAAAATTAAAGAAAATTATAAATATCTATACAACTAATGGAAAACACATAAAAACCATAAGGATTTGAAAAAATATGGAGATACCAATAAATAAGGATTTTGAGGATTTTCTTTATTTCTTTAATAAAAATAAGGTAGAGTATGTAATTATTGGGGGATATGCGGTTATGTTTTACTGCGAACCAATCTTTACTAAAGATTTGGACATATACATAAATTCAAGCGAAGAAAACGCAAAGAATGTCTATGAAAGCATTAAAGAGTTTTTTGGGGTAGATATAAAGGGTATAGCAGAGGAAGATTTTAGTAAGCTAGGATTTGTATATCAAATTGGAATTGCACCCAACCGTATAGATATTATAAATTCTATTGCTGGAGTAGATTTTTCCTCTGCGTGGAATAATAGAAATAAAGCACTATATGGCAAAGAGACAATGTGGATTCTGGATAGAGAAAGCCTTATAAAAAATAAAAGGCTCCTTAAAAGGAAACAGGACATTTTACATCTTCTAAAGTTAGAAGAACATCAAAGAGGATAAAATGAAAATATTGGTTTCTGATCCATTACAAGAGGAGGGGTTAAAAATCTTAAGGCAAACCGGGGCAGATGTGGTTTTAAAAACAGGCCTTAAGGAAGATGAGCTTGTTAGCACAATCCCTGATTTTGATTGCCTGGTTGTTCGCTCTGAGACAAAGGTAACATCAAAGGTTATTAGTGCAGGGAAAAATCTTAAGATAATAGGAAGGGCTGGTGTCGGCGTTGATAACATAGATGTCCAAGCAGCAACCAGAAAGGGGATAATTGTTATGAATACGCCAGATTCAAACACCATATCAACCGCAGAGCATACAATGGCAATGATACTTGCTTCCTCTAGAAAAATCCCTCAGGCATATACCTCCCTTAAATCTGGAAAATGGGAGAGAAAGCTTTTTGTAGGCTATGAGCTATTTGGAAAGACATTAGGCATTATTGGTTTAGGCCGTATTGGAAAGCAGGTTGCCATAAGGGCAAGCTCTTTTTCTATGAATATTATAGGATATGACCCATTTCTCTCGCAGGATTTGGCAAAGGATTTTAAGATAACCCTGGTTTCCCTTGAGAAGCTCTTTAAAACATCAGATTATATAACCATCCATACGCCATTATCAGAAAAGACAAAGCATCTTATTTCAAAGAGAGAAATAGAAATGATGAAGCCTGATGTAATCATTATAAATTGTGCAAGGGGTGGAATAATCGATGAAGAAGCATTGTGCGAAGGGCTTACATCTGGAAAGATAAGGGCTGCTTCCCTGGATGTATTTGAAAAAGAGCCTCCCCTTAACTCTCCTTTGCTTTCCCTTGAAAATTGTGTTTTTGTTCCCCACCTTGGTGCATCAACCATTGAGGCACAAAAGAGTGTTGGGATAGAGATTGCACATCAAATAAAAGATGCATTAGAAGGAAAAGTAAGGAATGCAGTTAATCTTCCTCAAATTTCTCCTGAGGTTACAAAAAGATTAGGACCCTGGATTTCCCTTTGTGAAGCCCAAGCAAAATTTTCCATCCAAACAATAGAGGGAAGTTTGAAGAGAATTAAGATAGAGTATATTGGAGAAATAGAGGATTCTGATGTCCTTCCCCTTACAAACACGATTGTAGTTTTTATTCTTTCCTGGCTTCTTCCCGAGGAGAATATAAACTATGTAAATGCACAATCTATTGCCGAGGAAATGGGTATAAGCGTTTCTTTCTTAAAGTCAAAAGAAAAAACCGATTATTCTGCTTTAATCTCCCTGTCCCTTACCACAGACAAAGAAAAGACTATAGCACAGGCAACATTGTTTAAAGAGAAATTTCCAAGAATTGTTTTAATTGATGATTTTTCTGTTGAGGTCTCTTTAGAGGGGAATATCCTTGTTTTATCCCAGACAGACGAGCCAGGAATTATTGGAAAAATAGGAACCCTTTTGGGAGAAAATGGAATAAACATTGGAAACCTCCAGCTGGCAAGAAAAGAAAAGGGAGGCAATGCCCTTTCTGTATGGAACCTTGATGGAGAGCTGGAAGATGGTATTATTTTAAAGATAAAGGAAATGTCTCAGATTCTTAAGGTAAGGGTGGCTAGTTTATGAATAGCTCCATAATCAAATTAAAGAATTCAGCGTTTTGAATATACCTTTGAGGCATTATGGAAATTCCTTAAGGAATACCTTAAAGAGAAAGAAGGCATTATTTGTAATTCTTAAAAAGGCATGTTTTAGAGAGATTTTTGGTTTAGGGTTTTTAACCGAGGAGGAAACGATTATATTCCTTGATATGACCGATAGAAGAAACGATACATCACATACATATAAAGAGGAGGTAGCCTTGCTAATTTATAGCAAAATAAAGGGGTATTCCTTATTGATGAAAGGCTTGTTAGCTAAATTTGAAGGCAAAATTTAATGATTCCTTCCTGTGTATTTTTAGATAGGGATGGTGTGATAAATGAAGAGCTTTTTAACTATGTCAAAAAAAGAGAGGATTTTAAGCTCCTTCCAGATGTGGGAAAGGCAATCAGGCGATTAAATGAAAATAAGATATTGGCAATTGTTATTTCAAATCAGGCAGGTGTAGGAAAGGGGTTATATAGCATTGATGAGGCAGAAAAGATAAATGCCTTAATGAAGGAGGAATTGGCAAAAGAGGGAGCAAGGCTTGATGCCGTATATTATTGCCCGCATCATCCAGATGATAAATGCCCTTGCAGAAAGCCAGAGATAGGGATGTTTAAAAAGGCATCTATTGATTTTGGTCTTAAATTAGAGGATTGCTG
>JBFMED010000113.1:0-3725 GCA_040753475.1 bacterium | reverse complement strand
TTACCCTTAAAACAGCCTCATATCTAAACATTATAAATCCTAAATCCTAAATTCCTAAATCCTAAATTCATTTATTCTTCCTTTCCCTGAAATATTTTCATCAAACCAGCCAATGTGCTTTGATACTCAGATTTCTCCCATATCCCCTGCTTTAAAAAATCCAAAACACACGAAATCTTTCCTAATGCATAATCTATCTTTGGATTGCTTCCTTTCGCATATGCACCAATGTTTATCAGGTCTTCTGCATCCTGAATTATAGCAAGAACCTCCCTTAATTGCCTTGCTGCCTGTTCCTGTTTTTCCTCTGTAATGTCAATCATAACCCTTGATATGCTTTTTAAAACATCAATAGCTGGGTAATGGTTTTTTTCAGCCAAATTCCTTGATAAAACAATATGCCCATCAAGGATTGCCCGAATATTATCAGAGATTGGCTCATTCATATCATCAGCATCTACAAGAATGGTATATATCCCTGTGATTGTTCCTTTCTCTGATGTTCCAGACCTTTCCAAAAGCTTCGGCAATATTGCAAATACAGATGGCGTAAAGCCCCTTGTGGCTGGTGGTTCTCCAATTGAAAGCCCAATTTCCCTCTGCGCCCTTGCAAACCTTGTTACAGAATCCATCATAAGCATAACATCCATCCCAAGGTCTCTAAAATATTCAGCAATGGCTGTGGCAACAAATGCAGCCCTTACCCTTGTAAGGGGAGGTTCATCTGATGTTGCAACCACCATAACAGACCTTTTAAGCCCTTCCTCCTGTAAGTCTTTCTCAATAAACTCCCTTACCTCCCTTCCCCTCTCACCAACCAAGGCAATAACATTTATATCAGACCTTGTAAATCTAGCAAGCATTCCTAGAAGGGTGCTTTTCCCAATCCCAGAACCAGAGAATATCCCAAATCTTTGTCCTCTACCAATGGTTAAACAAGAATCAATTGCCCTTATACCTGTTTCTAGTATCTTGTTTATCCTTGGTCTTTTTAATGGGTCAGGAGATTCTGCAAATATAGGATAAGAGGCATCTACAATAATTGGACCTTTTCCATCAATCGGCATACCAATCCCATTTAATACCCTTCCCTTTAGACCTTCTGAAACACCAACCTTTAAAGGCAAGCCGGTTGCGGAAACCTCATCAAAAGCCTTTATTCCCTCTGTCTCTCCTATTGGCATCAATAGAATATTTTTATCCCTAAATCCAACAACTTCTGCCATAATCCTCTTATTTAAAGAGGAAATAAAGCATATCTCACCAATTGAAGCAAAAGGTCCCTCTGATTCTACAACGAGACCAATTACTTGTTTCACCCTTCCCTTTACTTGAATTGGGTCAATTTCTTCAATTCGTGCTTTAAGGCTTTGGATATTCATTTTTTATTGTTTTGAGCTGATTATCAATTGTAGCATCAATTATCCCAAAATCAAAATAAATTTTGCATCCACCTGGTTCAATAGATGAGGAAGAAACAATATCTGCTTCTTTCAAAAATCCCTTTGCAATTTCTGTATCATCTGGGTTTAAAAGAAGCTTTATTTTGCTATTCTGTGCCTTTTTCAATGCCTCCTTTATATTCTTTAATACAACATCCTTTTTAATTGAAACCTCATCCTTTACTATCTTTTTTGCTATTGAAAAAGAGAGTTCAAGGACAATGTTTTCGTCCATCTTCTTTAAGGAAGAATCATACAACGAATTTAGGGATGATAAAATTCCCTTCATTGATGCAATAATCCTTGTTATTTCAGTTTCGCCCTTTCTTTTTCCCTCCTCAATTCCCTGGGCAAATCCCTCCTTATATCCTTTATCTTTTATCTCATCTTGCTTTTTAAGGGCTTCATCCACAATAGACCTTGCCTTTTCTTCTGCCTCTTTTCTAACATATTCCTCTACATTTAAAAGGTTTTTTCTCTTTTCTGAAATCTCGGCTTCAAGGGCTTTTAGAATTTCATTATCCTGCCTTATTTTATTCTCTAGCCTTTCAATTAGGGTTCTTCCCTCTCCAATAAAAGCCTCTCTTGCTTTTATAACAACCTCTCCATTTATAGATGGCGATTTATAAATCATTATTAAGAAATTTTAAATTATTAAATGTTCTCCTTGTTTTAATTCAAAATTCAACATTCAAAATTCATCATTCTATTATAGCCTCTTTTCCCTTTCCTCCCCTAGAAATCATAATCTCACTAGATTCTTCTAATTGCCTGATTACACCTATTATCTTCTGTTGGACCTCCTCTACCTCAGATAGCTTCTTTGGACCTAAATATGATATTTCCTCTTTAAGCATCTCCTGTGCCCTTTTTGGCATATTGCGAAATATAAGATTTTTTATTGTATCAGATGCTCCCTTAAGGGCTAATGCCAGATCCTTTGAATCAACCTCCCTTAAAACCCTTTGCACTGTTCTATCATCAAGCTTTGTAAGGTCATCAAAGATAAACATCCTCTTTCTTACCTCTTCTGCCAATTCTGGATCCTCTTCTGAAATAGCGTCAATTATTGCCTTTTCTGTCTCCCTGTCGGATTCTTGAAGAATCTTTACCACAGAATCTACGCCATCTTTTTGGATAATCTGGGTTTGAGCTGCACCTATCTCCTTCTCATATTTTTCTTTTAGGGTATCCTCTATTGATGAAACAAAATCCCTTGAGACACTTTTCATTGATGCTACCCTTCTTGATACATCCTTTCTTATATCCTCAGCAAGATTAAGGAGAACATCGGATGCCTTTACAGCAGGAAGATTGGAGATAACAAAGGCTATTGTTTGGGGATGTTCATTTGAAAGAAAACTTGCCAATATAGATGGATCTGCCTTCTTCATAAAATCAAATGGTTTAATCTTTAATATATTCACAGCTTTATCAATTGTCCTATTTGCACCCTCCTCTCCCATAGCCCTCTTTAAAACCTCTCTTGCATAATCAATTCCTCCCTTCAAGATAAATTCTTGGGCAAGGAGCAATTCTCTAAATTCAGCAATAATTTCCTTCTTTTGCACAGGTTCAATTTTTGGAAGCTTTGCTATTTCAAGGGTAAGTTGGTCTATTTCTTTCTCGTCTAAATGTTTAAATACAGGCCCTGCAATATCAGAACCCAATGCCATAAGAAGCATTGCTGCCTTTTGTGGCCCTGTTGCTTTAATAGCCATAATTTTTATTTAGAATTTAAGATTTAGGATTTAAGATTTAAAACAATTCCGACAAAAATTCCTAAGTCCTAAATTCCTAATACTCCTTTTCTACAAGATGTAAAATAAAATCTGTTTTTTCTTCTGAAACAAGACTTGCACCCTCTTTTATCTTTATCTTCTCATCGCTTGTGAGATAGCTTATTACCTCTCTTGCTTCCTCTTCTTCTAAAGAGGATAAAAGAACACAAGCCTTTTTAAGTCCCTCTTTCATTATAATTATAATTCCGCAATCCGCATTTGTTTTATTCTTCTTCAGAAAGCCAATCTCTTATAAGCTTGGCAACAAGGCTTGGTTTCCTCTTTGCGGTTTCTAATGCTTGCATTTCTTCGTCAGATAAAGCTATTCCCTCTGCCGCTAATTGTGTTGCAAATGTCGGAAGCCCCTTTTCTGCTTTTGCTACCTCTGGTTTTACCTCTTTTTTCATAAATTGCTTCATTATTGAAAGCACAATTAGACCCATTACAATGAGAAAAATAAGACCAGCACCGCCGATTCCTGCTGTTGTTATTGTCTGCTTTG
>JBFMED010000112.1:0-2495 GCA_040753475.1 bacterium | reverse complement strand
GCTCGGTTATTTTTAAGAGGGCATCGGATGTTGTTGAGGCTGATTTTAAAACCTCAGATGGAATAATTGCTGGCTCTCCTACCTATTTTGGGAATATGTCAGCCGAGCTAAAGGATATGTTCGATAGGTTTGTTGGCTTAAGAAGGCAGGGTGGAATGGAGGGAAAGATTGGTGCGGCATTTGCAACATCTGGCCATCCAACAGGCGGAAAGGAGACGACAATGATGGCAATAATCCAGGCATTTCTCATCTATGGAATGATTGTGGTAGGAGACCCAATTTCAGCGGGTGGACACTATGGCGTTGCCTGTCAGGGAAGCCCTAGCCAAAAAGACCTGGATGATGCAAAACGGCTTGGGATACGGGTAGGAGAGCTTGCTAAAAAACTTCGTTAAGATAAAAGGCTTAAGGGTCTACTATGAAAACGATGGAAACGGAGAGCCTGTTTTGCTTCTTCATGGCTGGGGAGGAAGGATAGAATCGGTAAAGCCTATATTTGACATTTTAAAGAATAATTTTTGTGTTTATAGCCTTGACCTACCTGGGTTTGGAAGGAGTGAGATTCCAGAATTAGCCTGGCAAACATCTGATTACGGATTGTTTATCAAGGAATTCCTTGAGAATTTTGGAATTAAAAAAATAAACATAATCGGTCATTCATTTGGTGGAAGGATTGGGATATGGCTTTCTTCCCATTATCCAGAAATGATAAATAGGCTTGTCCTTATTTCTCCCTCAGCGATTAAGCCAAAAAGGAAGCCAGCCTATTATCTTAAGGTTTTACTAGCAAAAACAGCAAAATACCTTTTGCCTAAAGCATTAAAGGAAAAGGTCTATCAAAAAATAGGCTCAAAGGATTACAAAGAGGCAGGCAAAATGAGGGATACATTAGTAAAGGTGGTCAATGAAGATGTAAAACCCATCCTTTCTAAAATTTCGGCAGAAACCCTCCTTATCTGGGGAGAAAATGATTTTCAAACCCCCCTTTATCAGGCAAAGATAATGGAAAGAGAAATAAAAAATTCTAGCTTAAAAATTATAAAGAACGCAGGACACTTTTGCTATCTTGACAATTCTTTTGATTTCTCAAATGCAATCTTGGATTTTTTTAAATAAGCCCTTAATCCTCATTGCCATTTTTTTGTGGTTAAGAAGGTTTGTCTTTAAAACCAACACATTACTCCACATCTTCCAGCTTGAGGGATATAGAAACAAGAGGTTTGCAAGATGGCTTATTAAGAATCCAAAGAGGGCATTTGATGAGGAATCGTTTGTAATATTTGCAATCCTTTTCTTTATTGGCTTGTTCCTTGAATCCTTTAATCTCAGGGCTATATTTCTTCTTTCTTGGATTGGAGTTGGGATATGGCTTTTTAAAAGATGCAAAAGAAAAAGGCAAAAAAAGCCCCTTGTTTGGACAGCAAGGGCTAAAAGATTGCTTATTTTTTCTATTTTTTTACTACCCCTAATACCAATCTATCCGATGATTTTTCTTGCTCCTTCCTTTTTTCTTTTATATTTTCTCATCCTTCAAATGCTCGTTCAACTTACTGGAATAAACCTTATCTTGGTAAATATATTTCTCTTCCCAATTGAGGCATCTTTTGCTCTTTTCTATCTTACAAAGGCAAAAAGAAAAATGAAGAAATTAAGGCCAAGGGTAATAGGGATAACAGGCTCTTATGGAAAAACATCTGTAAAGCACATCATAACCTCAATAATATCAAAAAAATACAATACCCTTATGACAAGGGAAAGCTATAATACTTTAATGGGTATATGCAAGGTTATAAACAATGAGCTTAAGAAAGAGCATCAAATTTTTGTTGTTGAGATGGGTGCATATAAAAGGGGTGATATTAGGAGGCTCTGCAAATTAGTAAAACCCCAAATCGGCGTATTAACAGGCATCGGGCTTCAACATTTAGAAAGGTTTAAAACAATGGAGAATATTAAAAGGGCAAAATTTGAGATTATTGAAGCTTTACCTTTCTCAGGAATTGCTATTTTTAATAATGATGATAAAGTCTGCAAAGGGCTTATGAATGAGGTGAAGATAAAGAAGATAGGGTATGGGATAAGTCAGGGGTCAGGGGTCAGGGGTCAGGAGTCAGGGGTGGTTATAGCAGAGGATGTTGAGGTAGATGCTTCCGGGATAGGGTTTACCTTTAGAGAAACAAGGTTTAAGACAAGGCTTCTGGGAAGGCATAATGTTTCAAATATATTAGCAGGGATTGCTGTGGCAGGAGAGCTTGGAATTGAGATTAAAGAAATAAAAGAGGCAATAAATGAGCTTTCCTTTATTCCCCATAGATTACAATTTGTCAAAAACCCAAATGGCGTTTTTGTCCTTGATGATTCATATAATGCAAACCCAATTGGAGTGGATGAGGCTTTATCTTGCCTCTCTTTGTTTAAAGGAAGAAAAATCCTTATAACCTCTGGGATGATTGAGTTAGGAGAAAGGGAATACGAGGAGAACAAGAAATTTGGAG
>JBFMED010000111.1:13495-25998 GCA_040753475.1 bacterium | reverse complement strand
TAAGCCTCCAAGAGGAAGTCACTGGCAATATCCTCCAGAAGAATTGGACAAATTAAATGAGCAAGGTTTGATTGAATGGTCATCTACAGGAAATCCACGCCGAATATATTATGCAGAGGAAGCTGTGAAAAAGGGTAAAAAACGACAGGATATTTGGGAATTTAAAGACCCTCCATATCCTTCTTATCCAACTGAAAAAAATCTTGAAATGCTCAAAACTATTATAGAGGCATCCTCAAACCCAGATGACTTAGTTTTAGACTGTTTTGTTGGTTCTGGGACAACTTTAATTGCCGCAGAAGAGTTGGGAAGGCGGTGGATTGGGATTGATAATTCTAAAGTTGCTTTAGATGTAGCACAAAAAAGGCTTTCATCAATAAAAAAACATTCAAGGTTTACACTATTTACTTAAAAAATTCTTGGAAAGTCAATGATAGGTTCTTTTGGAAGGAGGAATACCTTTGTTTTAGACCCATTGGTCATTATTTTAAAAAAAATGGGTCTTTCTCCCAATGCATTAAGTATTATCGGCTTGATTATGTGTATTGCCTCAGGTTTTTGTTTTGCCATAGGAAATTTTGCAGGGGGAAGTCTTTCTTTGATTGTAGCTGGATTACTTGATATATTAGACGGCAAGCTCGCTAGAGACTCCCGACTCCCGACTCCCGACTCCCGACTTTATTTTGGTGCATTTTTGGATTCATCCCTTGACAGATATGGCGATTCTTTTGTATTCTTTGGTATTATTTATTATTACAGAGAAAATCCTATTTTGGTTATTGTAGGCTTATTGGCCCTTATGGGTGCTTATCTTACAAGCTATACCAAGGCAAGGGCAGAGAAATGGATTGAAATGAATGTTGGCATCCTGGAAAGACCAGAAAGAATTCTTCTCCTTATCATTGGGGGGCTTACACGGATGGATATAATTTTATGGATTTTAGCAATTTTTTCAAATATAACAGCCATTCAGAGGATTGTATATGTAATGCGGAATGCGGATTGCGGAATAAAAAAATCCTTGACAAAAATAAATTAAGGATTTTATGCTTTTATAGAGCTTAAAATGGAAAAATCAGCAAAGTTCATTTTTATTCTATTGCCTTTTTATCTTTTAGCGGCTAATCCGCCAGTGGTAATAAATGAAGGGATGAATATCTCTCCCTCTGTCTCTTTAAGTAAGCTATCGGGCGATAACCAGCAAGCCCTTGTAAATACAACATTAACCCAAGCCTTTATCGTCAAGCTAAGCTATACCAATGGGGGGGGATTAGTGGCCTTCCCCTTAGCTTCTTAATTACCTCCCAGCCACAAGGGGCAATTGGTGCAAGGCTATCAACTAACCAAGCAACAACCAACAGCAATGGTCAGGCACAGGTTAGCTTAACCCTAGGCAATCTCCCTGGTCAATACCAGGTAACCTGCTCAAATCCAAATATTTCCAATTCAATTGTTTTTACCGCCACCGCTATACAAAGCCAGCCAGGGGAATATATCAAGGATGAAAACCCAAAATGAGGCAGGAAATAGCAATTACTCAGAGACCTGGAGCTTTAGGACAAGCATTCTTCCCGCAAAGCCATCCCTTTCTTCACCCTCTAATGGAAGTATAATAACTGATACCAATGATATAGCCCTAATCTATGGGAAAATCTCAGGTGATGTAGATAGCCCTGATATCTGGGGGCAATATAATGCAACCATTCAGGCATCTTTTAAGTTATTCTATAGAAGATTATCTTGGAAAAATAGAGTTGTCTGGAAGTGGCGAAAGCTTTACTGGGAAATTCTATATTTCCTCAACCACACCCGAGGGAACTGCCACATTTCATTACTCTGGGGTTGATGAGACAGGAAGCATCTCTTGCTATATTGAGCTTGGAGAAAGGTTTATTATTGATAAAAAGGAAAAAATGTTGCCTATGGCGTATATATCTATGTAATTGAGACAAACAAGGGAACAAAGAAGGGAAAGATTGGGCTAATAAGATGAGAAGGATATTTTGTTTTTGCTTAATCCTTATTGGTAATTGCTTTGCAGATAAAGGAGAAAGTGCCGCTCCTTTCTTAAAGATAGGTATTTCTCCGAGGGCATCTGCTTTAGGTAATGCATATGTTGGCTTATCCGAGAGTCCTTCAAGCATCTATTACAACCCAGCAGGATTATCCCAGAGCAAAACAAAAGAAATAACCCTTATGCACAATATGTATTTTGAGGGAATAAACCATGAATTTTTAGGCTATATTCATCCCTTAAATAAACAGACATTGGGCTTTGGAATAACTGGATTATTTACCGATAGTATTCCAAGGAAAACAAGGGCTACATTAGAAAATGAGGGAAGCTTTAAGGCAAGTGATTATTGTCTAATCCTCTCAGGTGGACAAAGGATAAAGAAAAACACATTAGGGGGTTTAAGTATAAAAATAATCCACCAGGAATTGGACAAAGAAAAGGGCACAGGAATAGGAATGGATTTGGGATTGCTTATCTTAAGACCCTCAATGAAGATAGGCTTATCTTTGCAGAATATCGGGCCAAAAATGAAGATTTATAAGGAAGAATTTTCCTTACCAAGCCTCTTTAGTTTTGGAATTAGCCTTACAAAAAACAGATTCCTTTTTACATCAGACATAAAGAAGCCATTATTAATAGAAAAGAAAAAAGTTGCAAATTACCTATTGTAAATTGTATAGTAAAAGAATGCTTAAAAGTTATCTAACGGGGTAAAGGTTTAATGGGATATAAAGGAGGTCTAACGGGATGAAAAAGATTAAGGTTGCCATTGTTGGCGTTGGGAATTGTGCAAGTTCCTTAATTCAGGGGATTGAGTATTATAGGGGGAAGAAATCAGAAGATATTATTGGGCTTATGCATCATAATCTTGGTGGTTATAAGCCTGAGGATATTGAGTTTGTAACAGCCTTTGATATTGATAAAAGAAAGGTAAATCTTGATTTATCAAGCGCAATATTTCAGAAGCCCAATTGCACAAAGAAGATTTGCGATGTGCCATTTATGAATGTAAAGGTTGAGCTTGGATTTTTATTGGATGGTGTAGCAAGGCATATGCTTAATTATCCAGAGGAACAAACATTTGTCATTGATGAATATTTGGATGATTTTGTTCCCGATGATAAAAGGAGTGAGGCAATGGAAAGGATTGTTTCTATTCTAAAGGAAAAAAAGGCAGAGATTCTTATAAACTACCTGCCGGTTGGCTCCCAGCATGCCACAGAATTCTACATGGAATGTGCATTAAAAGCAGGCTGCGGGGTGATAAATTGTATGCCGGTATTTATTGCCTCAAACAAAGATTGGGAGAAAAGATTTAAGGAAAAGAATATTCCCATTATTGGCGATGATATAAAATCCCAGGTGGGTGCAACCATTGTCCATCGGGTTTTGACCAAGCTATTTGAAGATAGGGGGGTGGTGCTTGAAAGGACATATCAGCTAAATACTGGCGGAAATACAGATTTCTTGAATATGCTAAACAGGGATAGGCTTGCTTCTAAAAAAATTTCAAAGACACAATCGGTCCAATCCCAGCTTAAAACCCCTTTAGCTCCTGAGAATATCCATATTGGTCCTTCTGATTATGTCCCCTGGCAGAAAGATAACAAGGTGTGCTTTATAAGGATGGAGGGGCGTGGCTTTGGCGATGTCCCATTAAACCTTGAATTAAGGCTCTCGGTTGAGGACAGCCCAAATTCAGCTGGCGTGGCAATTGATGCAATAAGATGCCTTAAGCTTGCTCTGGATAGAAAAGAGGGTGGTGCAATAATTGGTCCCTCATCCTATTTTATGAAATCACCTCCCAAGCAATTTTCAGACCAGGAGGCAAAAATGCTTACTGAGGAATTTATTGCTAATAAAACCTAATGGATAATATTTTGGAAGAAATAATCAAAAGGATTGTTAAAGAGGTATCTCCTGATAAAATTGTTCTCTTTGGAGGAAGGGCAAAAGATGGAAATAAGCGATTAGGTGACTATGATATCTGTGTTCTTAAAAAAGGGATCAGGCATAAGGGAAAGGTGGCTAAAAGGATTTACCATAGGCTTTTTGGTGTAGGAGCAGCGGTAGATATTATTGTCCAAAACCCTAAAAAATTTGAAGAATTGAAGGACAATCCTTTCTTAATATACAGAGAGATTGAAAAGTTTGGTAAGGTTCTCTATGAAAAATAAAGATTACAGAAAAACCTACCAATGGCTGAATCATTTTTTGAGGCTTTAATTCCTGTTATCGTTGTTATTATCGCATTGGCTTCTTGCTTTACCATAAGATACGAGCTTTCAGATGACGCACTCAAGATAAAGATATTTGGCTTTCCTGTAAAGAGGATTCCATATCGGGATATTGTTAATGTAAAAATTGGTTATCCATTTTGGGGTGAAAACTTCTGCCGTCTAATCTGGCGCTTTTGGGATAAATCAAGCTATGTAACCATCCATCATAAGGGCTTCTTGTTTAAAAATACAACCATTACCCCAGAAAACCCAGAGGAATTTATAAGAGAGCTTAAGGAGAGGCTTAAGATTTTTGGAATTGCAACATAAAAATATATCCTCATTTGACTTTATATTCTTTTAATTATATACTAAATAACCATAAACTTAAGGAGGAAAAAAATGAAAAGAGATTATCTTTTTACATCAGAGTCAGTTACTGAGGGACATCCCGATAAGATTGCAGACCAGATATCTGATGGAATCTTGGATGCAATTATTAAGGATGACCCAATGGCAAGGGTTGCCTGCGAGACATTTGTAACCACAGGTCTTACATTTATCGCAGGCGAGATAACAACCTCAACCTATGTTGAGGTTCCAAACATAGCCAGAGAGGTAATCAAAGAGATTGGCTATACAAATGCTGATTATGGTTTTGACTATGAGGATTGTGCAGTGATCACATCTATTCATGGACAATCGCCAGATATTGCCCAGGGCGTTGATACAGGTGGTGCAGGTGATCAGGGGATGATGTTTGGCTATGCAACGGATGAGACGCCTGAATTTATGCCAATGCCCATATTGTTAGCACACAAGCTTACGCGTAGGCTTGCTTATGCAAGGAAGGAAAGGGTTTTGGATTGGCTAAGGCCAGATGGAAAGAGCCAGGTTACCATAGAATACATTGAGGGAAAGCCAAAAAGGGCATCTGCTATTGTTATTTCAACCCAGCATGACCCGGATATTGAATATACAGACCTTAAGGATGCGGTTATGGATGAGGTAATAAAAAAGGTAATCCCAGAGAGCTTTATAGACAGAGAGACAAAATTCTATATCAATCCAACCGGAAGGTTTGTTATCGGAGGGCCACAGGGAGATACAGGCCTTACCGGAAGAAAAATAATGGTTGATACATATGGTGGATTTGGTGCACACGGTGGTGGATGTTTTTCGGGCAAAGACCCAACCAAGGTTGACCGCTCTGCCTCATACATGGCAAGATACATCGCAAAGAATATTGTTGCCTCTGGCATTGCAAGGATATGTGAGGTCCAGCTATCATATGCCATTGGTGTTGCTGAGCCTTTATCCATTATGGTCAATACAAAGGGAACAGCCAAAAAAGAAGAAAAAGAGATAGTTAATGACATAAAGAAGAATTTTTCTCTTACCCCAAAGGGAATAATAGAGACCCTTGACTTAAGAAGGCCAATATACCGAAAAACAGCCTCCTATGGACACTTTGGAAGGGAGGAAAAGGAATTCACCTGGGAGAAGACGGATAAAAAGGAGGCATTCTTGTAAATATACCCAACTGGCGATAATTTCTCTCTGATTAAGTCAATGGTTGTAAAATGACAGGCATAGTGAATACTTTTTTAACTACCAAATTTTTGGTTTAAATCCCAAATTAAAAACCACAAAGTACACGAAGGGTTATAAAATAAATCTTTTAATTCTTTCAATATCTTCTTATTCTTTCTTTGTGTTCTTTGTGCTCTTCGTGGTTTGTCTTTTTTAACCCACCAAAGTAGCAAAAATTAATGTTACAATGCACTACAGATTATTTTTTTAATATCTGTACGTGTTTAGCTACCCTATAGCTAGGCACAAAGGAACAAAGGGACAAAGGCACAAAGAAAGCAAGTAACAAATAAACTCTGTGCCTTTGTGCCTTAAGTGCCTTTGTGCCTATTTCCCATTTTATTCTCACCTAGCTAAACACATACTAATATCTTAAGTACATCTATAGTTTATCTGTGATGTAATCAAATAAATTCTAAAGGTTTCTCTAAAAAATGCCGATATAAATAAAAGGAGTAGAGTAATTTGGAGCGAATTAGAGAAAAGCAATGAAAGAAAGTGTGGAAGTGCGGAAGCTCGGAAGCAAAAAAGCCTTTAGTTAACCCTTCCGCCCTTCCGTTCTTCCGCTCTTCCGTTCTATATAGGGTGGAATGAATTTTAGAATAGCTAAACACATACAAAGACACATAAGGCTTTTTATTCTTTTTGTTCTTCTAGCAAAGCAAGGAGAGGGGAAAATGCCTGTATTTTCTTTGCTTCCTTCTACTTTGACCTCCCATCAATTACAGGTTGGCACAAAAGGGGTTAATTCCCTTCCGGGTGTAGCAATCTATGACTTAAATAACGATGCAAGGAAAGACCTTTTAATTGGCGATAAGAATGGAAATATCCGTTTTTATCCAAATACCCCTCCTCTCCCTCCTTTAGCTTGCCCTGACTATTTCTCAACCTATACCCTCCTTACCTATGGCTCTGGCGCACAAACTATTGTTGTTGATGTGGTCGAGGAGGCAAAGCCACATATTACAGATTGGAATAGGGATGGAATTTCAGATTTGCTGGTAGGCTGTGCTGATGGCTCTCTCTTTCTTCTTATCGGCACAACGACATACATTGGAAGCGACACATATTTTTTATCCCCCAAGGAATTAGAGATAGGAACAATCGGCGGAAACTCTACTCCTATTTTTTCTGACTTTGATGAGGATGGAGCAAGGGATTTAATTATTGGTGATGGCTTGGGAAGGGTTTGGTGGTTTAAGAATTCAGGTTCTGATGATGCGCCATGCTTTGGTACGGTAGGGGAGCAGGTTCTGGTAGGAAGCTTAAGTTTGGATGTGGGTGAGAATGCGGTTCCCTTTTTTATTGATTGGGATGGTGATGGAATAAAAGATTTTATTGTGGGGGATAATTTGGGTTATATCTGGTTTTTTAAAGGAAATCCAGCTACAGGACCAACCAGGGATTTTCAAGCTGGTAAAAAGATAAGTGCATCTTGTGGAGAGATTGACCTTGGGTTTAGGGCAACCCCCTTTGTCTATGATTTTGATGGAAATGGTGGCTATGATCTTATTGCAGGAGAGGCAGGGGGGACAATCTATACATTTTTAAATACAAAAAAGACCTTTGCTGAGCCACCCAATTTTAATCTCCCTTATAAGATGCCTGGTCCTTCTGTTGAGATAAACGAGGGTATAGATCCATCTATTTTTGTTTGTGATTATGATGGCGATAAAAAAGATGACCTGATTATTGGAACCAATAAGGGAGAGGTTTATCTTTATAAAAACATTGGAGAGGGTACCTTAATGCTTAATGGCGGATTTCCCTTATATATGACCTCGGGCACAACCACCATTCCTTTGGATGTAGGGTATAATGCCACCCCCTTTATCTATGACCTTGATGGAGATGCAAAGAAAGACCTTATTTGTGGAAACAGGGAGGGTTATGTTTTATTTTTTAAGAATATTGGCTCAGATGACCCACCCTTATTTGGTTCTTCTATCTATCTTACGGCACAAGGGGCATCCATTGATGTTGGGTTAAATAGCAGCCCATTTCTGGCTGATGTAGACAGGGATGAAAAAATAGACCTATTGGTTGGAAATTCTTTGGGCGATGTCTGGTTTTTTGCTGGCTCTACAACCACCTCCTTTAAGTCAGGTGTAAGGCTTTCCGTTCCCTCTGGAAATATAAATGTAGGTGGCCTGAGCAAGCCATTTGTCGTGGATTGGAATCAGGATGGGTTTTTAGACCTCTTGGTTGGCTCAAAAGACCTTGGCGCCTTTCTTTTTCTTAATAAAGGGACACCCTCTTTTATTGAGGGCAGGCAAATATTAAATGGTGAAGGGCTTTCTTTATCCTATGCTGACTTTGCCGAGGATACAAGGAAGGATTTGATTGTTGCTTTCTCATCGGGCTACATTCGGGTTTTTCCCTCAACCGGCGAGGTTTCTTTAAGGCTTAATCTTACCGCAGATAAAAATGAGCTAAAGATTTTAGAGGAGGCTACCTATACCCTAACCTTAAGCAATGAAGGGAATACAACGACAACTAATCTTGTAGTAAAAGCAAGTCTTCCTGAAAAAACAACCTGGGTTTCGGGGGGGAGTTATGATGCTCTAAAGAGAGAGGTTTCTTTTGCTTTACCAGAGCTTGCGGGTGGAAGCATAGCTACCTTTACCTTTACTCTAAAAATAGACTATGATTATCCATCTAATACTTTTACCATTATTGGCTATGCAGAAAGCGATGAGGAGATCGTTCCTTTGTTTTCTAATCCCTTTTCTTCGGAGGTTTTTTTACAGCCCTTGTTTTCCTTAAATAAGGAGGTAGACCCTTATGCAGCATCGGGTTCAACCATTACCTATACGATAAATTATTCAAACACAAGAAAAGATGCAAGCGGCGTTGTGATTATTGATAGGCTTCCTGCCTCCTCTACCTATCAATCAGGCTCGGCAGAGGGTAATTGTGAGTATAGCATTTCTGGGATAAATTGGGAAGCCTTTGAGACAAACCCGGTTAATTACATAAGGTGGAATATTGGAAGCCTTAAAAAAGACCAGGCAGGCTCTGTTTCATTTAGGGTAAAGGTAGAGCAGGGGCTTGATGAGGGAGAAATTATAGAAAATGTAGCAACCATAACCGACCAAACAAATATAGCAACCTCTACAGCAAGGACAATAATCTCGTCAAAGCCTGTATTTACTATAACCAAACAAGCCTCAATGCAAACCATAAGCTTTGGTGCTACCCTAACCTACACTATAAATTACAAGCTTCTCTGCAATGATGCAATGGATATTACCCTTATTGATAAAATTCCTTCCTCCCTTACCATTGAAGATGTGCCACAAGGAATAGGCTCAATAACCTACTCGCACGATAATGGCATAACCTACAATTCTTCTTATTATCTTCCTATAACCCATATTAAGGTATATCGGCAATTCCTAGCAAAGGAGGGGGTAGGTTCATTAACCTTTATCGTAAAATGTAGCTCTGACTTAGCGGATAAAACCATCATTACAAACATCGCCACCATAACCGCAAGGGATGCCGAGACAAAGACAGCAAGCATAGATGTTTCAGTAAGCAATATCCCAAGCCTAATTGGAACAATAAGCGTCTCTCCATCCGGAGCTATTGCTCCTCTTTGGCTTTTGACCTATACCATTTATTACCAAAATATAGGCTCAACCAGCGCAAGGAATGTTATGATTAAATGCGATGCGGATAAAAACCCATATTTGGCCAATATTAAACCATTGCAGGGTGGGACAATAGAGCCAAATACCATTGTTTGGAATGTGGGGACAGTTCCAGCAGGTGCAATGGGAAGCGTGAGCTTTACAGCCTATGTAGGTAGTAATGTATCAGCTGGTGTAGAAATAAATGTCTTGGGATGGATTGTTGCATCGGGTAGTGTGTCTTTGGCATTAAATCCAGTAAGTAGCTCTGTTTTTGAAAGCTTTGATTCATTTTGCAATGCCTGGCATATGTTTGGAAGAGACCCTTTACATTTACATTATGCTGAGGATGAGGCGGTTATTCCACCCCTTAGGGTTGAAAGGGGCTATGATACATCAGGTGGAATCGTTTCTTCGCCTGCGATTACAGAGGATGGCTTTATTTACCTTGCCTCAGATAGTGGTGAAATTCGGGCAATGGATATGAGCGGCGCTACCATTTGGGCAACCCAGACATCTTTTTCATTCTATTCATCGCCTGCGATTGCTGGAACGAATACATTTTTATTCATTGGAGAAAGAAATCTTCCCGGATACTTTTATGCCTTTGATGCAAAAACAGGAACACTATCGTGGAAATACAAGACAGGAAGCCACATATATTCATCGCCTGTTGTCAAATATGGCATTGTCTATTTTGGGGATGATGGGGGAAGGGTTTATGGCTTAAGGGCAACCGATGGTGTGCCAATCTGGGTTTATAATGCAGGCCATCAAGAAATGTTTCAATTTTCATCGCCTGTGGTTTCGGATGGCGTATTGTATATTGGCTCAAAGGATAAATCCCTTTATGCTTTAGATGCATTTTCAGGAAGCCCGATATGGATTTACAAAACAGAGGGTGCGATTATCTCATCGCCTGCAATAGCTGATAATATTGTTTATGTTGGTTCTGATGATGGATATTTTTATGCCTTAAAGACAGGAACACAAACAAGCCTTGTATGGAGATATAATGCAGGCTCTCCAATCCAATCAAGCCCAGGAGTAGCTTATGGAAAGGTTTATTTTGGTGCGAATAATGGAAGAATTTATGCATTAAATCAAGGAACAGGAAGTTTTGCCTGGAGCTATCAGGCAGAGGGAAGGATATTTTCTTCGCCTGCCATTGCATCTAATGTTGTCTATGTAGCCTCAGAGGATGGCTATCTTTATTGTTTGGATGCTGAGAATGGAAGATTGCTTGCAAAATATTATATTGGGGGAGGAATTGCATCTTCACCTGCCATTGAAAGGGGAAGGCTTTTTATTGCTTCTCGGTATAGCACGCTTTATTCCTTTATTCCTGCCCCAGACTTCGTAGCTACAAAGACATCATCCATAAAAGAGGTAAAGCCTGGTGGAACAATAACCTATACCATAAGCTACAAAAATAATGCTTTCACAAGGGCAACGGGTGTTTTGCTGGTAGATAGCCTGGATGCAAATTTGGGAACACCAACCCTCAGAGGGACAGGGACATATTATTCTGGCTCTCATACAATTGTTTGGGATTTAGGAACAATATCGGGAAAAGAGGAGGGTTTTGTTGAATTTGATGCCCCGGTAAATGCCTCGGTTAATGCAGGGACAATAACCAATAGGGCAATTATTAAATGCAATGAGGTTTCTGATAGAGAGACAAATAGGGTTGATGTTAAGGTGCTTATCCCCCTTCTTATGTTTAATAAATCGGCTGATCAGGCGATAGCAAGCCCTGGTTCAACCATTACCTATACCCTATCCTACGGCAATATTGGGAATTTGGATGCGACAAATATTGTTATTGAGGATTTGCTTCCCTCTACCTTAAGTGTAACATATATTCAGGAAAGTGGGGTAGGGGATAATATTGAGTATTGCCATAGCGGGATATGGAATAAGCTTGATTATCCTCCGGTTACCGCCATACGCGGGTCTATATCAACCTTAGCAAAGGGAACATTTGGGACAATTTCCTTTAAGGTGTTGGTAGAAAGGGGGGTAAGCAATGGAACAATAATAGAAAACATAGGAACATTAAGCTCAAGTGAATGTGGGACAATAACATCCCTTGCCCAGACATATGTAAAGTTAAAGCCACAATTGGTAATCCAAAAACAGGGACAAAAGACAGTAAATCCAGGACAAACCCTAACCTACAATATCTCCTATCAATCCCTCTATGTAGAAAGCAATAATATTACCATTATTGATACAATTCCCACTAATACAACCAGCTATGTCTCTGGTTCAATGGTATCACCTGGAAGTGTTTCCTTCTCCCATGATAATGGTTTAACCTATAATGACAATGATGCCTATTTGGTAACCCACATTAAGATACAAATCCCCTATTTAAGTGCAAACCAGACAGGAACATTATCCTTTAACCTATTGGCAAATGACATAGCTGATCAAAGCTTAATTGAGAATAGAATAAGCATAACCGGAATAGAGGCTGAATCTGGATCAGCCTCCTATACCACCATTGTCTTAAGGCAACCCCTCTTAAGCCTTAAGAAAGAGGCCTCACCTAGCCATACAACACCCGCTCAAACCCTAAGCTACAAACTAACCTATTCTAGCCAATACAAGGATGCAACCGATGTCTTAATTGAGGATAGCCTTCCCTCATCTGCAACCTATATTATTGGGAGTGCAAAGGCAAGTGAGTATAACCACATAACCTATTGGGATACCCTGGATTACCTTCCTGTAATTGGGATAAGGTGGAAAATAGAAACCCTAGCAAAGGATACATCAGGAAGCCTAACCTACCAATTAAAGCTTCTGGATAATATTCCTGATAATACAAGGATAATAAATCAAGCAACCATTACCGCAAAGGATGCACAAACCATAACCACAACAGGAATTGTCAATGTAAGAACAAAGCCACAATTGGTAATCCAAAAACAGGGACAAAAGACAGTAAATCCAGGACAAACCCTAACCTACAATATCTCCTATCAATCCCTCTATGTAGAAAGCAATAATATTACCATTATTGATACAATT
>JBFMED010000111.1:0-13395 GCA_040753475.1 bacterium | reverse complement strand
TAAGGTGGAAAATAGAAACCCTAGCAAAGGATACATCAGGAAGCCTAACCTACCAATTAAAGCTTCTGGATAATATTCCTGATAATACAAGGATAATAAATCAAGCAACCATTACCGCAAAGGATGCCGAAACAAAGACAGCCATTTGCTCATCTTTAGTTTTGTCTTCTCCTATCCTAACCATTAAAAAGACCATTGAAATGAAAGACTCAAGCCCATACCCACAAGGAACGCTTACCTATATTTTAGACTATACAAATTCCCTAAAGAAGGCAACAAATATTGAGATAATTGATACCCTTCCTACTGAGACAACTTATGTTTCTTCATCCTATCCGCAGGGGTTTGATGTTTGGTATAGCCATAATGGAATGAACTATGACCAAAACCCCATAAACCCAATGACACATATTAAGTGGATAATAGGAAGCTTTGAGCCAGGAAGTATGGGAAGCATAACATTGCAGGTAAGAATAAAGAGCGAAATCAAGGATGGAACAATCATTACCAATAAAGCTACTATTAAAAGTGATGAGGTATCGCCAATAGAAACCCAGGCTTCAATCTATATCGCATCAAAACCCGATCTAACCCAAAGCACCATAACCAGCACACCATCTGGCACAGTATCAAGTGGATGGCTTATAAGCTATACGATAAATTACAAGAATACAGGGAATGTTGAGGCAAGAGATGTTTCAATAAAGGTGGTTTTAAGCCCATACTTTACAAATTCTGACCCTATTATTTTTAATATAGGAAGCATAGGGGTAGGGGAGGTTGGTATAAAAAGATTTTCTGCCTTTGTAAAGAAGCCCATATTATCACAGGATACAATTGTTGTTTTAGCAAGGATAACAGGAAGCAATTTTACCGAAACACAAATTTCAACATCCTTATATGTCGTTCCCCCAATAGATGTAGAATCTGATGAATGGCCTATGTTTGGCTTTAATACAGGGCATTCCGGATATAACCCAGGTGAATTTATAGACCTTGCAAATATTGGTCTAATAGGTTCAAATTCTATCTTGGGAAATATATCTGCAAGCCCTGTAATAAACAATGCAAGGGTTTATATTGGAGGCCAGGGGTTTTATTGCTTTAATGGTGAAACAGGGGAGAAAATATGGGAATACTCAAATATAAGCCTTTGTTCCACGCCAGCAATAGCAGGAAATAGGATATTTATAGGAGGTGGGAACGGAATTGTTTATTGCCTAAATGAAGGTGGAAGCCTTATTTGGTCTTCTTTTATAGGAGGAGCCATTTCATCATCTTTAATCTCCAATGGAATTGTTTATGTTTCATCAAATTCAGGCATTTTTGCCATAAGTAGCTTTGATGGAAGCATTTTATGGTCATATGCAGACATAACCGGCATTCCTTTGTCTCCTGCTATCTCTGGTAATACCCTTTATATTGCAACAGATTGTGGCTACATCTATCTTATTGATAAAATTACAGGAAGCCTTATAGCAAGCTCAGCTGGATATGGAAAAGTTTATTCTTCGCCTGCCATTGATAACGATATAGCATATTTTGGAGGAGCAAATGGAAAGGTATATGGAATAAAGTTTTCTGGAACAACAACATCTGATGTTGTAGCCCTTAATTTAGGCTCATCCGTAAATTTAACCCCTGCTATTTATAATGATACCTTGTATATTGGTGCGGAGCAGGGGAGGCTTTATGCCATATCCCTTGGTTCTCCTACTACAATAAAATGGGAATTTCCCACCGGAGGAAAGATACAAGGTCAAATTACTATTTCCAATAATGCCATATTTTTTGCCTCACAAGATGGATTTATCTATGGCTTAGACCCTAACAATGGCGAGATTTTATGGAAATATGAGGTAAAGGGAAGGTCTTGTTCTATTGCAAATTCCAAGATATATGTTGTATCAGAGAACAGGCTTTTGATATTTGGAGATGCTCCATCTCTTTATGCTACAATATCACAAGAACCAAAGGATATGGTTGCCTGTGGACAAACAATAACATATACAATTTCTTATAAAAACAAGGGGAAAAAGGATGCAATTTCTTCTTCTTTGGTTTTATTGATAAATGATATTCCCATTGCTACATTTGATCTGGGAACAATTGCAAGGGGAGGGGAGGGGGTAATTACCTATAATTATCAAGCACCCTCTGAAAGGGGAAAAACAATAAAAGCCCAGCTTGAAATAAAGGCAATAAACAATCCAATTTATAGAAGCAATATTTTAGTAAATAAGACAGGTAGCCCTTCATCTCTTTCTTTAGAGATAAAGCCACAGATTTCAAAGGTAACACTTGGTGATGAAATAGGGTATAACATCTCATACAAAAACAATGGTGATTTTCCTGCAACATCTCTAATTATCCAGGCAAGCAAGGATGAGCTTGCAACATATATTCCAAATTCTACCTGGCATAATCAAGCCCCAATTTCTGATGTTAATGGTTCTTCACCCATTTTCTCTGGGATTTCTATTGCAAAGCTTGATGGATTAACAGCTGGCTCAGCTACATTTAAATTAAAGGTAAATCCCAATTGTCCAAATGCAAAAATCTTAAATATATTTGGAACAATTTCCAATCCAGCTATAATTGCAACAGCATCCATTTTTGTTGAAGCACCCAATCTTTCTGGAATAGAAAGGGCTACATTTACAAATACCAAAGCAAAACCAGGGGAGAATATTTTATATGTTATAACCTATGAAAACAAGGGAAGTAGAAGCGCCTACAACCTTATGATTACAGAGAGCCTTTCAAAATACATAGAGAATTTATCGGCTATATCAAATAATGGGGTTTATTCTCCATTATACCATCAGATTATATGGAATCTGGGAGAACTAAAGCCAGGTGAGATAGGGAGTATAACATTTAATGCTAGACCTAAGTCTATATTGGATAATGGGATGATCATCAAAAATAATGCCTATATAGAGGCAAAGAATATCACAAGATTTGAAATATCTGCAGGGACAATAACCATAGAGAGTGCAGGAGACCTTTCTTTATCAACAAAGGATGTATTTCCAAAGGGACCTGTAAGCCTGGCTGATGTTTTAAGGTATGAGATTTTTGTTTTAAATTCAGGCAATATGGATGCAAGCAATGTTTTTGTTTTTGACCAATTAAGCTCAAGCCTTTCTGTTTCAAGGATAAGGAGCAAGGATGAAATTATAGTAGGTGATGCTATTCTTGACCTTGATGATATAGATGGGTGGAATAACCTTGAGGCAGATGGAATAATTGAAATCAGAACAAATTATGGAACATATAGGTCACAACCGATAAATACATTAAATTACCCAACAATAAAATCCCTGATGAATGAGATAAATAATGACAAAAAGGCACAGAGTAAAATTAGCTATGAGAATGATAGATTTACCATCTCTTGCGATGATGGCTATATCATTGCCTTATCTGGCTTATTCTTTGAGGCAATAAAGATAAAGGCTAAAGAATATTGCACAGGAACCTATACATCAGGGATAATAATTTGGGATATAGGGGTTCTTAAAGTAGGAGAAAGCAAAACAGTTTCATTTTCTGCTCAAGTTATAGGCGAGGGAACCATTACAAACTATGCGACAATTACATCCAAAGATGGCTCAGCCACAACAAATCTAACAACAATTATGGTTGAAAAAGACCCACCAATTCTTATGGGAAGACCAATAGAAGACATTGATGGAGATAATTTTGATGATGATTATGATATGGATGGAAATTATAGGATAATTCTTCCAACTGAGGCAGAGCCTTGTGGCATAATTGAATATGAAATACAAGAAAGGCAAGGTTCATCAAGCTTTTGGACAGTTGGGACTACAACAGGAAATCTTTATAATATTTCAGGAAGAACAAAGGGGTTAACCTATAGCTATAGGACAAGGGCAAGGAATAATGCAGGATTTGGAAATTGGACAGCGCCGTCAGATGGAATAAAGATTGTTGATGATGGAAGCGTTGTATCTCCTAGTCAGGATTCTTCCATAGTCTCTGGAGGGATTAAGATAATAATTCCCAAGGGCACATTTCAAGAAACCATTACATTCACAATATTGCAAAAAAATATCAACCTAAAATCAGCATCTCCTCCCCTTAACTCAATCCTTTGTTCCTATGAATTTCTTGCCATTCCACAAGAATATGATGAGGCAGGAACCCAGCCTCTAAAACCCATTACCCTTATCCTTTCTTATCCTGACCCAGATTCTTCTAACGAAATAGATGACCTTTCATATAGAATCTATAGGCTTGTTAATGACCAATGGATTATTGTAGAAGGAGAGCAAATTGTCAATCCATCCTTAAATACCATCCAATGCATCCTTAATTCCCTCTCTATCTATGGGGTTGGCTCTCCAATCGGCCTTTCCCTTGAGGATGTAGTGATAAAGCCAAACCCATTTAAGGGGAATAAGCATAGTAAAATTGTCTTCTATGGTTTAGGCAATGTTACTATTTCAATCTTTAATCTAGCAGGCGAGCTTGTTTTAAAGAAAGGGGTAGGAGGACCAACATGGGAGTGGGATCTATTAAATGATAAGGGAGACAAGGTATCATCGGGTGTATATTTTGCCTTAATTGATGATGGAAAGGATAAAGTTGTAAGGAGGTTTGCAATTATAAAATGAAGATAAGTCAGGAGTCTGGAGTCTGGAGTCTGGAGTCTTCTGTCAGGAGTCTATTTTTGTTTGTTTTGCTCTCCTTTTCTTGCTTTGCTGATTATTCAGAGGGAAGGTGTGGAGCAACATTTTTAAAGATAAATAGCCTTCCAAGGCCAGTTTCCCTGGGTGGGGCATTCTCTGCCATTTCTGATGATTTATCAGGCCTTTACTATAATCCGGCAGGGCTTTCTCAATTAAAGCTTCCCGAGGGTGTGGCATCAGCTGCTTCCTGGATTGAAAAGACAAAGCTTGGTATTATTGGCTATTGCTCACCCATATCGGATAGCTCTGGCTTTGGTCTCTCTGTGCTTTATCTTAAGACAGACAAAATGCCATTATATAAAGATGTAAATACATCTCAAAGCGGAGAATTTTCAGCAAGTGATTTATCCATAAGGCTTGGGTTTGGTGCAAAGGTTACAAGGAGCAATTATCTTGGGATAGTAGGTGGATGGATAAACCAAAGAATAGAAGAAGAAAAAAACCATTCATTCTTCTTTGATATTGGAGAGATATACAAACCAAAATCTTTGGATAAAATGGCATTCTCTATTGTCCTTCAGAATTTAGGAGGAAAAGTAAAGTTTATCAAGGAAGAAGATGAGCTTCCCTTTACATTAAAGCTAGGTTTTGCCTATTTCCCAGCAGAAAATATTATTTTTAGCCTTGACCTTGTAAAACCAAAGGATAATAATTACGGGATAAGGTCTGGTTTTGAATGGGGTGTTAACAATATCCTAACCTTAAGGGCTGGATTTAACTCCCAAGTTTTTCAAGATTTAGGCATTGGTATTAGCACAGGCTTTGGAATTAAAATAGATACATTCAACCTTGATTATTCCTATGTTCCTTACAACGAGCTTGGCGAAACCCACAACCTTTCCCTTACCACCCACTTTGGAAGATAGGCTACCACTCAAAGCTTTGGACATTTGAAATCCTGAATTATTTTAAGAATTTCGGGCAATTTATCCCCTGGAATATCTTTGAGTTCTTTGATAATGTTTTCCATTACATCATACAGAAACTAGTCTTTTGGCATAAAGCTCTACAATCCAATGGTCTTTAGAGTGAATAGAATCCCCATCATTAAAGCCCCATTTATTGAATAAATTATAGGCATCAAGAGCAATATCTTTAATATCTGCATCTGGTTTAAGCCTACCCATTTATCTATTTTATTATACAACCTTAAATTTTGCAAGGATTTTTCTAAAGCCTAGCTTAAAAAATGCCGATAAATAAAATAAGGATAGAAGTATTTCAGAAAAAAGCAATGGAACTGGTGACTATTTATTGAGGTGAAATGAATTTTAAAGTAAGAAAGCTAAACATATACAAAAAAATTATAATAATTCTTCTTTTTTTAACCCTAAGAAGTTTTTCTAACGAGCTTTCCTTACTTGTTTTTATCCAAAACGCAGCCACCACAACCGCAACGGTCACTGAGGTCTATGATGGCGATACTATAAAGATTGAAACCGCAGGAGGCACTGACACGGTTAGACTCTTGGCGATTGATGCTGCTGAAATGGGTGAGCCATATTCAGATAAGGCAAAGGATTTCCTTGAACAGGTCTTTGGAAAGGAGGTTCTAATCTACTTTGACCCTTTAAAGCAGAGGGATAAGTATGGTAGGCTATTGGGGGTTATTGTTTATGAAAATAAGATATTTAACAGCCTTTTACTTGAAAATGGTTTAGCCACAAGGCTTTTTATGGAGAATAACATCCTAAACTTTCCTGAATGGGAAGCAAGGGAGGTTAGAGCAAGGAAAGGGAGGCTTAATATTTGGGAAGGGTATGGAGGGAATGTGATTATCACCGAAATCCATCCCAATCCTCCTTCTTATGACACATATGAGTTTGCCGAGCTTTATAATTCAACCGATAGCCCCATTGATATAGGAAGTGCAACTATTAGAATAGGGGGCTATAAGGCTATTATTCCAAACCCAACCATAATCAATCCCCATAGCTGCTTGGTAATCTGTAGTACTAAGACATCGCCTTCCGAAATTAGGGATTTTTATAATATACCACAAGATATACCAATTCTAAGCCTAAAGGATTTCCTCCTGCTTAATTCATATAATCCCTCAGAGGGACTGGTGATTACCTTAAAAGATGCCAATGGCTTTCTCTTAGACTCCCTTGCCTACAATCTTTCCTGGGATAATAATGGTGCGGATAATACAGGGCTTTCTTTACAAAAGGTAGGTCTTAAGAAAAATAATCTTGGGGAGAGTAAGAGAGGAGGGTTAGATGACCTAAATTGGGATCCTGACACTCCAAGTCCAGGCAGGGTAATTGGCCCAGACCTTTCACATTCCACAAAGGATGTATTTCCCAAGGCAGAGGGAAGCTTAGGTTCAGTTATAACCTATACCATCTCTCTCATAAATACTGGAGATATGGATGCAAGGGATGTCTTTGTCTATGACCAATTACCCTTTGGCCTCTCTTTCTCCCAAATAAAAAGCAAGCAAGAGGTTATCTCAGGGGATAGAATTTTGGATATGAATAGCTGGTATTCATTTAATAATGGAAGGCCAGATGGAATGATAACTATTATAACAAATCAAGGGACATACAGGTCATTGCCCATAAACCCATTCAATTACCCAACAATTGAATCCCTCCTTAATGAAATAAACAATGACAAAAAAGCTGGAGCAAGGATTTCTTATTCTCCCATTTCTGATAAATTCACCCTATCCAAAGATAATGGCTATATTGTGGCTTTATACGAAGAGGGAGAATACCCCTTCTTCTCTGCCATAAAGATAGAACCTTGTGATTATTGCACAGGAACCTGGACAAATGGAGTAATAAGCTGGAATATTGGCAATCTCCCTGTATATGCAAGCAAAACAATTTCCTTTTCTGCCCAAGTTATAGGAAAAGGAAGCATTACAAACTATGCGACAATTACATTCGCTTGTTCTATTACAACAACAAATCTGGTTTCAATTACTGTTTCCAAGAATCCTCCGCTTCTTATCACAAGACCAATAGAGGATTCATCTGAAATGGGCAATGGTTATGATTTTCTTGATGATGATGCAGACATTGATGGAAGATATAGGGTAATCTTTCCTATAGAAAGCGAGCCTTGTGGGATTCTTGAGTATGAGATAGAGGAGCGTATTGGAACATCATCCTGGTATACAATTGGAACAGCATCAGGAAGTAGCAAATGGTATGAAATAGCAACAAGGACAAAGGGCTATGTTTATTCCTATAGGGCAAGGGCAAGGAATACAGCAGGATATGGCAATTGGTCAAATCCATCTGATGGGATAAAGGTGGTTGACAAAGCAGGGATTATCTTACCCAATATGGATTCTGAGATAAAGATGGAGAATCTTAATATAAAGATACCAAAGGGCGCATTTTCAGGAACCATTACATTTACTATTCAAAGAAAGGATATAGGAGTAAAGGTTGCATCGCCTGCCATTTCCTCAATTCTTCCAAATTCTATCTATGAACTTATAGCAATTACAGAGGAATATAGCGAAGGTGCACAGCCTGTAAAACCCCTTACTTTAATATTACCATATCAAGATCCAGATTCTTTCAATGAAATAGACGACCTTTCATATAGAATCTATAAGCTTATGGGAAATCAATGGGTGCTTGTTCCCGGTGGGCAGATTGTAAATCCAGCAAATAATGCCATCCAATGCAGCCTTAATTCCATTTCCATCTATGGTATTGGCTTTCCCATTGGTCTTTCTATCTCTAATGTTATTGTCCAACCAAATCCTGTAAAGACAAATAAATACGATAGGGTTCAGTTCTATGGATTGAATGGAAGGGTTACCATATCAGTATTTAACATTGCGGGTGAGCTTGTATTTAAGGGTGAGTTTTATCCTCCATCAAATGATTGTTGGAATCTATTGAATAATAAAGGAGAGAAGGTATCATCAGGTGTTTACTTTGCCCTTATAGATGATGGAAAGGAGAAAGTTATAAGAAAATTTGCAATTATAAAATGATAATAGATTTTACCTTCTTGGAGACACCCACAGGCTTTCCTTTAAAACCTATTTTGGAGGGAAGTAAATGGGAATTCGGATTTCGTGATTCGGGAAATAGATGATGGCAGCAATTTCTATCCTCCTCCTTGGCTTTACTTCTATAGGTTCCCAGATTGTCATTCTGCGAGAATTTTTGACTGTTTTCTATGGTAATGAGCTTTCTATGGGCTTTATTTTTGGCTGTTGGCTTTTTGGAGGAACAATGGGTAGTTGGTTTTTGGGAAGCCCGCTGGCAGACAAAATTAAAAATAAGGCTTCTTTTTTCTCTTTCTGCCAAATTTTCTTGGGCCTTTTACTTCCTTTAGACATCTTTCTTATAAGGCTTTTAAAACAAATTTTTAATATATCTTTAGGTGAGATTGTTTCTATTCCCATTATGTGCATATCAAGCTTTATTATCCTTATCCCCCTTTGTAGCATCTTTGGTTTTATGTTTTCTTTAGGGTGTAGGATGATAAAAGGCTCCCTTGCTGCCACCAATATTGGGATGGTTTATGCCCTAGAAGCAATAGGTTGTATGGTGGGAGGTTGCATCTCAAGCTTTTTTCTTATCAAGATGTTTAATTCCTTTGAGATTATGGGAATATTTAGCTTGTTAAATATTCTGGTGGCTTTTTTCTTGGCAAAAAGGTTTATTCCCATATTTTTAAGCCTATTTTTTATAGGAATGTTTTTATCCAATATCTGGGATAGATTGGATGAATATTCTATAAAAAGGCAGTTTAAGGGATATAAACTTCTTGCCTTTCAAAATTCTATCTATGGAAATATCTCCCTTGTCCAAAGAAAAGAGCAATATTCATTTTTCTATAATGGGCTTCATTTTTATACCATTCCAGATAGAGCAAGCTCTGAGGAGGCTTGCAATTTTAACCTCCTCTCCCATATAAGTCCTTCTTCTATACTTTTAATAGGAGGTGGCTTAGGAGTAATTTCCGAAATAATTAAACACCCGGTAAAAAATATAGATTATGTAGAGCTAGACCCATTGATTATAAAAATAGCAAAAGATTACCTTCCAAATAACCCTTTAAAGGATAGGAGGGTAAATGTCAAAAATATGGATGGAAGGTTTTTTATTAAAACAACAGACAAAAAATACGATTGTGTTATTGTCTCGGTTGGAAGCCCATACACAGCCCAATTGAATAGGTATTATACCTTAGAATTTTTTAAGGAGGTAAAAAAGGTTTTAAACCCTTCTGGCATTATCTCCTTTGGTCTTTTGTCTTCAGAAAATTATATATCCCCTGAATTAAGAGATTTTTTATCATCCATTTATGTTAGCTTAAAGAATGTATTTTGTGATGTAAAGATAATTCCGGGGGATACAGCCTATTTTTTAGCCTGTAATAAAAAAGGGGTATTGACTTATGATTACAAGCTCTGGATGGAAAGGGTAAGGATGAGAAATTTGGATATAAAATACATTAGGGAATATTATTTATCTTCAAGGCTATCTAAAGAAAAGATTGAAAAAATAGAAAATTCCTTAAACAAAACAAAGGATAAGATGAATTATGATAAAAGACCCATTGCTTACTACCTAAACATCGTTTTCTGGACAAGCAGAGCTAATCCCTTTTTATCCAAGATGATGGGGTGGATAAACAGCGAAAGAATTTTAAAAATAGCCATTTGTTTTTATCTCTTTTTATTTCTATTTGGGCTTTTTGGATATAAAAAGGCTATATTGGGGGCAATTATGACCACAGGATTCACAGAGATTGCCTTTCAAACCCTGGTTTTGCTCTCTTTTCAGATGCTCTATGGCTATATGTTTTATAAATTAGGGCTTATCATTACCTCATTTATGCTTGGTTTATCACTAGGTTCTTTTTGGATAATAAAAATTATGCACAAAATTAAAAAGGATGAATCTGTCTTTATCTTAACACAAATAGGCATTTGCCTTTATTCCCTTTTAATCCCTTTGTTTTTTTATCTTTCCAAAGGAGGTGTCCTTCCATTTCTACCAATTATCGCAGGATTTGTCGGAGGTATTAGATTTGGCCTAGCAAACAAGCTCTACTTAAGAGGAAGGGAGGATATTGGAAGGACAGCCGGGCTAAGTTATGGGATGGTCTTGCTCGGCTCCTGCTTGGGAAGCTTATTGACGCCCATATTTCTTATTCCTATTGTTGGCATTTATAAAACATCTCTATATGTTGCGGTGATGAATTTTGTTGTTTTAATTCCTCTTATTATCGTAAAAGAAAAACTTTGACGAAATTAAGATTTTTTGTTAAAATTTATCAAAATTTAAAGGGAGGAGATTAGATATGAAGGTTGCAATTAATGGATTTGGGAGGATTGGAAGGGTTGTTTTAAGGCTAGGGATAGAGAGAGACATAGAATGGGTTGCCATAAATGACATTACAGATACAAAGACATTAGCCCATTTATTAGAGTATGACTCTGTCCACGGAAGGTTTAAATATCCGGTAAAGGTAGAGGATGATTCTTTGGTAATCAAAGAAAAGAAGATAAAGGCATTAGCCTGTAAAGACCCAAAGGAGCTTCCCTGGAAGGATTTGGGTATTGATGTTGTTATTGAATCAACAGGGAAATTTACAAACAAGGCTGATTGCTCTTTGCATATAGAAAGAGGGGCAAAGAAGGTTATTGTTACAGCACCTGCAAAGGATGAGGATATAACAATAGTAATGGGGATAAATGAGGATAAATACGATAAAGATAAACACAATGTCATTTCAAATGCATCCTGCACAACAAATTGCCTGGCACCCCTGGCAAAGGTTCTGCTTTCTCACTTTGGAATAAAAAAGGGATTTATGACCACAATTCATTCCTATACAAATGACCAGAGAATCCTTGACCTTCCACACAAAGATTTAAGGAGGGCAAGGGCAGCTGCCCTCTCTATGATTCCAACCACAACAGGTGCAGCAAAGGCAATCGGAAAGGTTATCCCAGAGCTTGCTGGAAAGCTTGATGGCATTGCTGTCCGGGCTCCATCCCCAAATGTCTCCCTTACAGACCTTACAGTGATAACAGAAAGGCCTACTAGGAAAGATGAGGTTAATAACCTATTTAAAGAGGCATCGGAAAAAGGCCCCCTTTCCAAATACCTTAAATATGTAGATAAACCTCTGGTTTCTTCTGATTTTAATGGAGACACATCATCCTGTATATTTGACAAAGAGCTTACATTTGCAAAGGATGACCTGGTAAAGGTCTTTGGCTGGTATGACAATGAAACAGGCTATTCCTGTAGGATAGTTGACCTTTTGGAATACATAAGAAATTTTGAATTATGAATTTTGAATTAAAGGAGGATATAATATGTTAAACAAACTTACACTTAAAGACCTTGATGTAGCTCTTAAAAGGGTTTTGGTAAGGGTTGATTTCAACCTTCCCGTTGATGAGAAGGGTGAAATCATTGATGATACAAGGATAAGGGTTTCCCTTCCAACCATAAAGCATATCCTGGAAAATGGTGGAGCCTGTATTCTGATCTCACATTTTGGAAGACCTGAGGGAAGGATAGAAGAATCATTAAGGCTTACAGCCGCAGGTGAGAGATTGAGTAAGGTCCTTGGAATGCCTGTTAAAAAAACCTCTGATTGTATTGGTGAAGAGACAAAGAAGGTTTGCCGGGAGCTTAAAATGGGCGAGGTGGTTCTCCTTGAGAATGTCAGATTTCATACAGAAGAAGAAGAGAATGACCTTCTTTTTGCAAAGGAATTGGGAAGTTTAGGCGACCTTTATGTCAACGATGCATTCTCGGTTATCCATAGAGAGCATGCCTCTGTGGTTGGAATATGCAGGGTTGTTCAAAAAGCAGCCACTGGATTTCTCCTTGAAAAAGAGGTTGAGTATATGACAAAGGTCTTAGAATCAAAAGAAAAGCCTTTGATTGCAATCCTTGGAGGAGCAAAGGTTTCTACAAAGATAGACCTAATAAAAAACCTCCTTTCAAAGGTTGATGAGCTTTTAATCGGTGGAGGAATGGCCTACACGTTCTTTGCTGCTCTAGGTATCCCGGTGGGAAAGTCTCTGGTGGAAAAGGAGCATATCAATATGGCAAAAGACATCCTTCTTCAAAGCATTGCTCTGGAAAAACCCATTTACCTTCCCTCTGACCATGTAGTTACCACATTTGTTTCAGAGGGAGCTGATATAACCATTGTAGGAAGGGGAAGTGTCCCTGGAAATCAAAGGGCAGTTGATATTGGGCCACAAACCATAGAAAAATTCTCAAAGGTCTTAAGAAAGGCAAAGTGTATCTTCTGGAATGGACCAATGGGTGTCTTTGAAATAGAGAGGTTCTCAAAGGGAACATTAGAAATAGCTAAGGTTTTGGGAGAGAGCAATGCAACAACCATTGTGGGTGGTGGAGATTCAGTAGCGGCTGTTGTAAAGCTTGGTTTGGCAGACAAAATGACCCATATTTCAACCGGTGGTGGTGCCTGCCTTGAGTTTCTAGGAGGAGCAAAGATGCCAGGCCTCGCTGCCTTGACAAATAGATAAATTGTATGTGTTTAGCTAGGTGAGAATAAAATGGGAAATAGGCACTTAAGGCACAAAGGCACAGAGTTTATTTGTTACGTGCTTTCTTTGTGCCTTTGTTCCTTTGTGCCTGTTTACGTCCCTTTGTGCCTAGCTATAGGGTAGCTAAACACGTACAATTTAGGATTTAGC
>JBFMED010000110.1:0-7481 GCA_040753475.1 bacterium | reverse complement strand
TATAGTCCAGAGATTAAGGAAGATTTAAGCCTTGGCCTTGCAATAAGAAATTTAGGAACAAAGATTCAGGATCAAAAGATAGACCCTGTAATTGCAGGTGGTGTAGCCATAAGATTAAGCCCAGTTCTATTTTGGAAGGGTTTGAGAAACAATGGATTTGGCGAAGCTTATTCTTGTGGATTTAAAAGAAAATCTTTCTTTGAGGAAGAGCCATTCCCCCTCCTTGTAAGCCTTGATTTATACAACAAGAAGGATAACAAGGATAAAAATAAGCTTGGTTGGGCACTGGGAGGCGAATACAAGGCTTTTGATATTCTCTTATTCAGGCTTGGTTTTAACAATGGAGACATGAGAACTGGGGTAGGCTTGAACCATGATAAATGGAGGCTTGATTATGCCTATGGAAGGGGAAAGATGATTGAATCCTATGATAATCACTATCTTTCATTATCAATGAGTTTTTAAAAAGATGAAAAAACTTGTTTCTCTTTTGGTAGTAATGCCCCTTTTGGTATCAGCAAAGATTTCCCAAAAGGAGCTTATTAAGGAGGGGGAGTATGAGATTGTGGTTATCCAAAAGGGAGATACCCTTTGGGATCTGGCAGGAAAGTATGTAGGAAAGTGCTATCAATGGCCAGAGTTTGAGGAATATAACAAATTTACCGACCCACATTGGATATACCCCGGGGAAAAGCTTGCCATTGGCATAAAGGATGGAAAGGTTTTTATAAAGAAGGCATCTGATTTTGAAAAAGAACTTAAAGAAGAACTGGAAAGAAAGAATTTAGAGATTGCAAGACTAAAGGGAGAGATGGAGAGGTTGAAAGAGGCTCAGGTTATAAAACTTGAGGATGAAGAGGCAAGAAAAAGAGAGGAAGATGAAAGAAAAAGGCTTGAGTTGGAATTTGGTAGTTTAAAGGGAGAAACAGATTTCTTGCGAGGAAAGATAGATGAGCTGGCAAGAAAGCTTTCCAAAACAGAAGATAAATTAAGCACAAGAGAGGATATGCTCTTGAGTGAAAAACAGGAAAAAGAGAGGGCGCAAAGGGAATTAAGAGAAACCCAAGAGGAGAAGGAAGTAATAAAAAAGGAGGAAAAAACTCAAAGAAGATACAAAGAAATCCTTGCCATTTCCGCCTTTGTCGGCATTATCATTGTCAATTCATTAAAGTAATAAACTAGCTTTCTTTAGAAAGAATCCCTGTCTTAAGGCATTCAATCCTTATTTTTGGAGCAATTTCTAAAATTATGCTTTTTTCCTTTACCTGATGTATTGTTCCACAAATTCCACCTATGGTTATAATTCTATCCCCCTTTTTTAAGCTGTCAATCATCTTTTTATGCTCTTTATCCTTTTTTTGTTGTGGCATAATGATAAGGAGATAGAATAAGGCTATAATAAGAATAAATGGAAAAATGGAAAATAAAATTCCTGATGCCTGTTGATTCATTTTCCCATATTTTTTAACCTCTCGCTTTCGGTCTCAAGAAAATCTATCTTCTTTTTAAAGAGGTAGTCTGCAAATGGAATGCTTGGATTTTTTCTTCCCTCCTCTTTACTTACCTCTGTTTTTATGAGGTCAATTTCCTCCTTATCCTTTATCTGGGAAAGGAGATTGATATTTTCACCTACGCCGAGGATAAGGATTCTATTTAAAATCTCAACAATCTGGATATATTTTCCCGGTGCAATTGCTTTTGTGCCAATTACTTGAATAAGCTCTCCTTCAGAAACCCTCCTTTTTCTTTTGAAAAGGAAAACAACAAGAAAGGCAATACCTCCAACAAATGCAAGATATAAAGCAATTTTTATAACAATCCAAAATATGTTAATATCAGATGGGGATGAGAAGGTAAGTGTTGGTGTAGCTATAAAAAAAAGGTTTTTCACTGGAGGGACGATAGCCTTTCCTTTGGGGTTATAATGCTTGTTATTCTTACCCCAAAATTCTCATCAATAACAACCACAGAAGCCTTTGCAATAAGCCTTCCATTAACCAATACATCAACCGGCTCGCCTGCCATTTTATCAAGCTCCATTATATACCCTTCTCCCATCTTTAAAAGATCAGAAAGATTTTTGTTTGTCTTTCCAAGCTCTACGCTTATTTCAACCGGAACATCCATTAAAAGCTGGATATTGGATGGCATTTCAGGGATGGTTGGTCTAGCTTCGGCAAATTGGACAGGACCTGTAGGGATTACAGGCGGTGTTTCCTTTTCTTCCATGCCTTCAACAATAGGTCTTGCTATCTCATTTGGGATAAGTTGAATAAGGTCCCCTGCAAATAGATCACCAACCGTAAGGTTATAATCTATCTTTACAAGCTTGTCCTCTTTTAGTATACCAAGCTCTGTTTTTTCCTTTTCAAAATCAACAACCTTTATCTTTGGAGGATGGGCAGATAAGATTTGTCTTCCTAACTTGGTTGATAAAGAGGCATTTGCCGCCTCAATCATCTTTCCTATTGCATCAGCAAGTGCACCAAGATATACCTCTGTTAGATCCTTAGGTGGTGCTGTTCCATCGCCACCTGTCGCAAGGTCTGCCATTGTTGCACCATGATCCTTTAATAAGATCATATATGTCATTCCCTTTAATCCATCTGTATGTTCTGTTTCAACCACAATAGCATTTTTTGGAAGCTCACTTTCTAGTTCATTGGGTGTTATGGTTTTTACCTCAGGGTCTTCTATTTTTACCTGTTTATTTAGAACCTTAGAAAGAACCTCTGTGGCAGAAAGCATTGTTGACCTGTAGATGTCTTCAAGCCTTTTTTCTTCAACGGGAGAGATAACCTCTTCCTTTCCCTTCATTTCCCCAAGAAGGGCATCTAATTCTTCTTTTGTAATTGTTGCTTCTTCTGCCATTTGTTAAATTATAAATAACCTATGGCATTTTGTAAAGAAAATTTAACAATTTTATTTCTTGACATTTACCCTGTTTTTAATTAGCATTTTTTTATGATTTCTGTTCTTGAAGCACAAAAGATAATCCTGGAGAGTGTAGATGTCCTAGGAGAAGAAGATATAGATATTAGCTTGTTATTGAATAGGGTGTTATCACAAGACATCATCTCTACAATAGATATTCCATCCTTTAATCTCTCGGCAATGGATGGCTATGCTGTAGCTTCCTCTGATACAAAAGGTGCATCAGAAAATAATCCTGTTAGATTAGAGGTTATTGAAGAAATTCCAGCTGAAGCAATTCCAAAAAAGGTGATAAAAAATGGCTTTGCATCCAGAATAATGACGGGTGCTATGCTTCCAGAGGGAGCAGATTCTGTTGTTATGATTGAGGATACAGAGACAATGAGGCAATCTGTTATGATAAAAAAAGAGACAAAGCCATATGAAAATGTTATAGAGAGGGGAGAGAACATAAAAAAGGGCGAACTTATTTTGGAAAGACAAAGGGTAATAGACCCTTCCTCAATTGGAATATTGGCATCATTAGGGATGACAAGCGTTAAAGCAATAAAACAGCCAAGGATAGCTGTATTAGCAACAGGGAATGAGATAGTAGATATTAGAGGTGAATTATTGCCCGGCAAAACAAGGAATACAAATACCTGGACATTATCTGCTCAGATAACCGAATTATGTGCAATCCCAATAGACTTAGGGATAGGAAGGGACAACAAAGAAGATATATCTTCAAGGATTGAAAGGGGGCTAAAAGAGGCTGATATGCTCATAACATCAGGCGGTGTCTCTATTGGCGACTATGACATTACAAGGGATGTTTTGGAGGATATGGGGCTTATGGTTAAGTTTCATAAGGTTGCAATGAGGCCAGGAAAGCCTACCCTGTTTGGAATAATTAAAGGAAAGCCATTCTTTGGCCTTCCAGGATACCCTGTTTCATCGATGGTCTGCTTTGAAATTCTTACAAGACCAGCAATCCTTAAGATGGGAGGAAGAAAAAATTTAGAAAGGCAAATAATTAAGGCAATACTAGCAGAGGACATAAGAAAAAAAACAGATAGAAGGTATTATTTAAGGGTATCCCTCAAAAAGAAAAACGGGATAATTGAGGCAAGGCTTTTAGGAAATCAAGGTTCATCTGTCTTAAGCTCAATGGTGAAGGCAGATGGCCTTCTTATCGCAGAGAAAGAAATAGGGTTCATCCCTTGTGGAAGTGAGGTTTCGGTTTATCTTTTAAGAAATGTTTGAGCCACTTATCTGGGATAATGGTATCTTAAAAATCCTTGATCAGACAAGGCTTCCCGATGAGGTCTCCTGGATTTGTTGTAAAAGTTACGAGGATGTTGCCTCCTGCATAAAAGAGATGAAGATAAGGGGAGCACCTGCGATTGGAATTGCTGGAGGGTATGGTGTGGCAATGGCAGATGATAAAGAAAAGGCAATTGAGACACTAAAAAGGACAAGACCAACCGGAAGAGACCTTTTTTATGTTCTACAAAGGATGGAAAACAGTGAAAATCCTTTGGAATTGGCAAAGCAAATCCACCAAGAATTAAAGGAAAGAAACAAAAAAATTGGCGAATATGGTCTTTCGCTTTTATCTAATGGAATCTCCATCCTTACCCATTGCAATGCAGGCTCTCTTGCTTGCTGTGGCATGGGAACAGCCCTTGCTCCAATCTACCTTGCCCATTCTAAGGGAATGAAGATAAAGGTATTTGCTACAGAGACAAGGCCAAGGTGTCAAGGGGCAAGGCTTACAATGTATGAGCTTTCCCAAGCTAAAATTCCTGCAACATTAGTAGCCGATACAATGGTAGGCTATGTGATGAAGAATAAATTGGTTGATCTTGTCTTAGTTGGTGCGGATAGGATTGCAAGAAATGGCGATGTAGCAAATAAGATTGGGACATATCAAATAGCAATTCTAGCAAATTACCACAAGATTCCATTCTATTGCCTTGCACCAACCTCAACCATTGATTTAAGCATTGAGGATGGAAGTCAAATCCCCATTGAGGAAAGAAGCAGGGATGAGCTTGGCTATAATTTTAATTGCCTAAACCCTTCATTTGATATTACCCCGAATACACTTATTACAGGAATAATTACAGAGGAGGGGATAGTATGTGTTTAGGTAGACGAGAATAAGATGGGAAATAGGCACTTAAGGCACAAAGGCACTTAAGGCACAAAGGCACAGAGTTTATTTGTTACTTGCTTTCTTTGTGCTTTTGTCCCTTTGCCCCTTTGTGCCTAGCTATAGGGTAGCTAAACACGTACGTAAATTTTAAATTGCAAATTTGAAATTTACAATTTACAATTGTTTAGCAAAGCTAAACACGTACCTAATTCCTAAATCCCAAATATTCCTTTAGCAGCCCAAATGCATCCTTTTTATTCTTTATCTTCCCCTCAATCCAGGCTTCTTCAATCAATAAAAGGAGCTTTCCAATTAAAGGCCCTTCCTCTAAATTAAATTTTTCCATTATTTCCTTACCATTTACAATCTTTGGCGGTTTTATTCCCTCTTCTTTGCTAAAGATAAAATCCAATATTTTCTTTATTCCCATCTCATGGTTTCTTATGTCCTCCTCTGTGGTTGCTTCTCCTACCGCAGAATACCGGTCAGCAAGGGAGAGAATAAGAAGCATAATTAGGTCATCCGAGAGGTCTTTTCCTAGTCTAAATACAGCCTTTTTTGTTACTACTCCACCTTGAATAAGGGTTCCTATCCTCATATGATTTAATGTAATCCTTGCCATTGTTAAAATTTCTGCCTGTGAAAATTTAAGCCTTTTCCCTATATTTTTTATATATTTTTCTCCTAGCCTTTCATGTCCAATAAACCTTAATCTTCCATCTTCTTCTTTAATTGTCTCTGGCTTTCCCAAATCATGGAGAAGCCCAATTAGCTTAAGAATAGAAAGCCTTGTATGGTCAGAGGATATAGCCTCCCTTAGATATTCCTTGATCTTTTCTGAATATTCAGGGAATAGGAAATTAGAAGCTATAGCCTCTATCTGTTTTGCTGTTTCAAATGAATGCTCCAATAGGTCTAAATGGTGATAGCCCCTTCCCTCTATTTTTGAGAGGGGAATAATCTCTGGAATGATGTTGGATAAAATGCCAACCGAAAAGGCAAGCTTTAAAAATTTATAAGATTCTTTATGTTTCAATATTTCAAATAGCTCATAGGTTATCCTTTCCGATGCTACATTTTTTATAAGATAGGAATTCTCCTTTATGGCTTTAATTGTCTCTTTTTCTATTTCAAAATCAAGGCTTGAGGAAAACCTAATTGCCCTAAGTAGCCTTAATGGATCCCCAATGAGGCTTTCCTTTGATACCATTCTTATTACTTTTTTTTGAATATCAGAAATTCCGTTTACAAGGTCTATTATCTCTGAAAAAGAGGGCCCTTTCATGGCAAGGCTATTCATTGTAAAATCCCTTCTTTTAATATCCCTTTCTATATCTCCTTCAATCCTTGAGAAATCAAGGGTAAGGTCTTTTAAAACAACCCTTCCACAATTCTTGTCCAAAAGAACAAATGCCCCTTTTAAAACATTAGAGACATCCCTTGCAAATCCTATGGGATCTTTTGAAACAGAGAAATCTATATCCTTTGATGACCTTTTTAGAAGCCTATCCCTTATGAAGCCACCAACTAGGAAGAATTCGCTATCCCTTTTTTTTGCGATTGATGAAATGGTAGAAAATGGTTTTTCTTTTGCTGCTATCATTGTCGCACCTTAAGATTTATCAACAGGTAAGATGAAAGGCTCCACAGACCTTCTTATTTTTTGAAATCTTATTATAGGTTTTGAAAGCATTTTCTGTTGGTTCTTCAATAAGTGTGATTCCTTGCTCTAAAAGGGCTCTCTTTGCACAAGAAAGAACATCCATCATTCCTGGGCTTCCCTTTCCAACCACAAGGACATCTGGTTTTTCCTCTAATATCCCTTTTATATCATTATGGCATACACTATGACCGCTTTTCCTCCACCAACTCCCTTCTATCCTATCTGGATAAATAATAAGGTCTTGGGTATATACCCTTCCTTCAATAACCATTCTTCCAAAGCTATAGGATTCTATCATACCTTTTTCAATTTACAATCTGCAATTATAACCCCATCCTCGGTTATTATCTTATCAACCCTTACATCATTTGGTGTATGGGGAATTTCATCAATTATCTGGAAAGAAAAGGCAAGACCTATCTTTTTGCAGGAAATTAAAGGAAGGAGCCGATCATAGTATCCACCGCCATAGCCAATCCTGAATCCCCTTTTGTCAAAACAAACCCCTGGCACAATAACCAACTCAATTGAAGCTAATTTTACAGGTCTTTCAGTACTCGGCTCAAAAATTCCACAATAACCTGGCTTTACCTCAGAAAGAGCTTTTATCTCATAGACCTTAAGTTCTTTTCCTTCTACTTTAGGAAGAAAAACCCTCTTCTTACATTCCGCATTCCGCATTCCGCATTCCGCATTCATAACATTCCGCATTCCGCCTTCCGCAATCATAATGTCTGTCCTTAC
>JBFMED010000109.1:0-4627 GCA_040753475.1 bacterium | reverse complement strand
TAGAGATGATGAGATAAAAAGGATGGTAAAAGAGGCAGAAATACATGCCGAAGAGGATAAGAAAAAGAGGGAATTGCAGGAGGCAAAAAATCATGCCGACAACATTGTTTATTCCACAGAGAAGGCTTTAAGAGAATATGGGGATAAAGTATCAGTTGATGAAAAGAAAAAGATTGAGGATGCAATTTCTAATGTAAAGGAAAAAATAAAGGGTAATGATAAGGAGGCAATAGAGAAGGCAGTAGATGAGCTTTTAAGAACCTCACAAAAGCTTGGTGAGGCAGTTTATAAAGAGGCACAGGCAAAGGCAGAGAAACAACAAACACAAACAGGGACACAAAGCGAAGCACCAAAAGAGGAAAAGAAAGAGGATGTGATTGAAGGGGAGTATAAGGTGGAAGAATAGGGATTTAGGATTTAGGAATTTAAGATTTAGGAATTTTTTTCAATTGTTTTAAATCTTAAATCCTAAATCTTAAATCCTAAATTAATATATGGATTTTGGCATAGGCATATCAAAGGATAGGGATGCAATAAAGGCAGGGAAGGAGGCTTGCAAACAAGCCCTTTCCTCCATTAAAAAGCCTGACCTTATTATTCTCTTTACATCAACCATATTTGATATAGAAGCTTTAGTTTCCTCTGTATTCCTTGCCTCTTCTAAAGCACCGATGATTGGATGCACAACCTCTGGTGAGATATATAATGATATTTTCTTTGGCTCTTGTCTTGTGATTGCTGTAAAGTGTTCTTCTGGTGAGGAAATTGATGTGCTCTCGATTGAGGATATCTATAAAAATCCAAGAAAGTCAGGCCAGGAGATTGTAAGGGATGAATATGATAAGGGTCTTTTGCTTGTTTTATCAGATGGCTTATTTTCCCAAACCAGCCTCCTGGTAAAGGGGATAAACGATTATCTTTCTCCCTGTGTTTCATTGATTGGTGCACTGGCAGGCGATGACCTAAAAAGGAATAAAACATATCAATTTCTAAATGGAAAGGTATTTACACAGGGTATGGTTTCTGCATTTTTTAAAACATCTTCAAGAATTAAAACATCCTTAAGGCATGGCTTTTCTCCAAAATCTCCACCTTTAAGGGTAACATCGTCAAAGGAGAATGCAATATATCAGATTGATAGCCATAGGGCAGCAAAGGTTTATTTAGAATTTTTAGGTCTTTCTGAAGATGAGCTTGCTTTTGGAAACCCTATTGATATTAAGGAGGTCAGGAATTCTCCCATTGGCATTCCTCAGACAACGGGTGATTACAAGATAAAGTCATTTTTAGAGTTTAGAAAGGATGGCTCAATTGCTTGCGATTCTTATATTCCAGAGAATTCAATAATCTGCATATTAGGTCAGAACCCCTCATCACTTATCAATGCAGGTTGTGAGGCTATTTCCGATGCTATTTCAGAAATTCATCCCAAGATTGTCTTTCTTTTCCCCTCATCATATAGGATGTTAATTTTAGGTGAGGATGCAAAGAATGAGATAGATGAGATTAAAAAAGAGACAAAGGATGTTCCGATGGTTGGATTTTATGGCTATGGCGAAATAGGTCCTTTAAGGACACACAGGGCTGATTTTCATAATAAGTCAATCGCCGTATTGGCGATAGAATAAAATGAAGGAAGAAGGATTGGAAAAAGAAAAGGAGTTAGAGAAAAATATAGCCTTGCTCTCTATCCTCTATTCAACAGCTGTCTGGAATATAAAAGCAGAAACAGAGGATGAGATTATGAGGATTGGCCTAGATAGGATAAATGAGGTCTTAAAGCCAGAGATTGCGGCAATTCTGGCTTTAAAGGATGGATTTTTAAGGATTGTAGCAGGAACAGGGATTCCTAAATCTATATGCGAAAAGACAAAAATAGAGATAGGCGTTGGTGTTTGTGGAGAGGTATTTCTTACCGGAAGACCCATAACAATTCCCTGTCTTTCAAAAGACCCATCATTTATTGACCCATTTGTTAAGGAAGTGCCGGTAAAGAGTGTTTTCTGCTATCCAATAAGGATAGATGATAATATTGTCGGCGTTGTATGGCTTGGCTTTTTGTCCTTCCATCCTCCTTTAAAGGAAGAGGAATGGCTTGTTTCTTTAGTAGCTGAAAGGCTTGCCTTAAGTCTGCAAATCCATAGGCTAAAAAACCTCTAAATGAACCTTCCTAATCATATTGCCATAATTATGGATGGGAATGGAAGATGGGCATTAGAAAGGCATCTTCCAAGGATAGCTGGACATAGGGAGGGGATGAAGGCAGTGGAGCGAATAATCAAAGCCGCATCAGACCTTGGGATTAAGGTTCTTACCCTCTATGCCTTCTCTACAGAAAATTGGAAAAGACCAGAGAAAGAGGTTTCGTTTTTAATGGATCTTTTTTGTGAGTATATAAAAAAGAAAATAGGTGGATTACAGAAGAATGATGTTAAAATAAGAACCTGTGGTGAGATTAAAAAGCTTCCCAAAAAGGTATTAACCCTATTAGAAGATGCTTGTTACAAAACAAGGGAAAATCAGGGGCTTATTTTAAATATTGCCCTAAACTATGGAGCAAGGGATGAGATATTAAGGGCTGTAAGGAGAATTGTTGAGACGGCATTAAAAGGAAATGTCAAATTGGATGAAATAGATGAAGACCTCTTTTCCTCCTTCCTTGATACCCATCCTTTGCCAAATCCTGACCTTCTTATAAGGACAAGTGGTGAACAAAGGATAAGTAATTTTCTTCTTTGGCAGATAGCATATACTGAGCTTTGGATAACGCCTGTTTTATGGCCTGATTTTAATGAGGAGCATCTTAAAATGGCAATTAAAGATTATCAAGAAAGAAAAAGAAGGTTTGGAGGGATATAATAAATTTAAGATTTATGATTTATGATTTAAGATTTAGAACGAAGGATACAAAAAAATGAAAAAGTTTTTTGCACCCCTTTTGTTTCTTCCGTTTCTTGCCTATACAACATTTATAGAGGAGAGGATATTTTTTACAATCTTAATAGGATCTGTTATTCTCCTTGGGCTATTTGAATTCTATAATATGGCACAAAAGGAGGATTGGTGGTTTTTGGGTCTTTTGGCTGGAATTCTTCTTATAGGAAGTGCCTCATTAGGTTATAAATATCCATCCTTTCTTTCTTTTCTTTCAAACCCATTTTATGGGGTAATTATTTCCTCTTTTATCCTTGTTCTTCTCTTTTTTGGAATTTTTGCAAGAAAAATTGTTTTAGCAATAGCAAACAATAGCATCCTTGCTATTATCTTTGGCATTCTTTATGTTGGATTTCTATTAAGCCACCTTATCCTTATAAGAGGGCTTTCTGGCGGAAGTTTTTATCTTCTATACCTTTTCTCTGTTGTTTGGTCAGCTGATGGGGGAGGGTGGATTATTGGAAAGCATTTTGGAAGGCACAGGAATATATTTCCCATATCTCCAAACAAATCCATTGAGGGGCTTATGGGAGCCATTACTGGCTCTGTTTTTATTTCCGCTCTTCTTGGAGGTTATATAGGTTTTTCTCTTTTGATGTCTTTTGTCTTTGGGTTTTTATTTAGCCTTCTTGGCTTATTGGGAGACCTTGCTGAATCAAGCTTTAAGAGGAATGTAGGGAAAAAGGATTCAGATTCGTGGATATCAGAGTATGGTGGAATTCTTGATGTATTTGATTCAATAATTGTCTCAGCCCCTATTTTCTATTATCTGGTGCTAGTAGGATGTTTTTTTAAGGGGGCGTAGCTTAGTTGGGAGAGCGTCGGCTTCGCATGTCGAAGGTTGGGGGTTCAAATCCCCTCGCCTCCATTTGGAGAAGATAAAAAAATAAATGAGCAAAAGGGATTTGAAGCCCGTAGCGAAGCGAAGGGCCGAACTAATAGATTTTGTTAGGTGAAAAACGAGCAAGTGCGAGTTTTTCCGCCTTAAAAAATCTTGTAGTTCAAATCCCCTCGCCTCCAAAAATTATTTAGGAATTAGGATTTAGAAATTTAAGATTTAGGATTTTTTTCAATTGTTTTAAATCTTAAATCCTAAATGATAATGGAGGGGTACCGAAGTGGTCATAACGGGTCTGTCTCGAAAACAGATTGAGGGAAACCTTGCGTGGGTTCGAATCCCACCCCCTCCGGATGTAGACTTGTTCATGGGCTAGCCATGAAGCGTATTCTAAAGCCTGCCTAATATCTTATGGTTCTAAATCAGGATATTCTTCCAGAATTTCAGCCACAGACTTGCCATGTGCCACCAAGTTCACAATCAAGGAGACAGGTATACGCATTCCACGAATACATGCCTGTCCCGCCATAATGTGCCTGTTGAAAGTAATTCGGTCAAAATCCATAATCTTTTATCCTTTTCTTAATTCTTTGTATTTTACATTATTTGCTGACGAAAAGCAAGAAATTGAAACTTATCCATATCTTTTTGGCCCTTCTCATATGCCTTGTATGCCTCCCTTAGCTTGTAATCCTTTATATAATTATATCCAGCCACCAATCCTTGATAAATTAAGGGAGATGCACCATTTATTCCAAGGCTCCACCTTTCGTCTTCGGTTAATTCTCTCCCAAAGAATATGCCTTCCTTTCCTGTTATGGCTGTTCCTATCTGGTAGCCCTGGAGGAGGTATTT
>JBFMED010000108.1:0-3672 GCA_040753475.1 bacterium | reverse complement strand
AGGATAGATTGGTGATTCAGGCCTTGGACCTAGGGTCTGTTTTTGACAATCAGGAACTAAATCAAGCTCTTCCAAAATAATTTGTCCGATCAATGCCTCAGACCCTGGTGGCCCAACAATACAATTAGTGTTCATAAACCTTTTGCCAATCTTTATGGTAACGCCTTCAGCAACAGGCCTTTCCTCCTTTCTCTCATCTGCATAAGTAACTACTGCCTTGCGCAGAATCTCTAAACCAAGCTCCTCTACTACATCTTGGGGAAGGGCAAGCATCACCGCACCTGTATCAACTACTCCCTCCATCTCATAGCTTCTTATCTCGTTTTCCTTTATCTTATTTTTAAGATACATATATCTATCGGCAAAATTTTCTAGCCCAATCTTAACCCTTATCTCTCCCATTTTATCCTAATTCCCTCCCTCTGCAAAAACAATGACGAAAGCACAAAAAAGCAAACCCCACCTCTTAGAACCGCAAGCCTCTTTCTAATACTGCCTGGCTCCATTACCCTATTTTGTCCTCAAGTATTTGCACAGTTTCCTCTACCTTCACAACCTTAATTTCTATATTGCCTCTATCATAAAAATAAAATAGACTGGCTATTTACCAGTCTTTGATTTCTAAATCTTCTTTTTATCTTCTTTTCTTCTGTTACAAAAGCCCATCCTTGCCTTTTTATAATGTAAATTTCACCTTCTTCCCCCCCTTCTTTTTTTCCTTCGCTTATAAAATCCCTTTTTTTATTTATCGGCAAAAAAGGAAAAAAACTTTAGCTTTTTTTAAATCAACAAATTTTTAAGTTTTTATATCTTAAATATAACATATTTTCTTTTTCTTGTCAAGAAAATTTTTAACCCTCACTCCTCCTCATATGAGAATACCTCTATCTTCCTTTCCAAGCCCATAATCTTCTGCATAAGGCTTGGTGAGATATATGCAGTTGCTACCATTAAGGTAGGCTCAATGCCTTCTTTTTGCTTGTAATCATCAGCCGTATCATATATTTTCTTGATATCCCTTAAGACCATCCGAGATGTAATCTCTAATAAGATATGCTCATCGCCAGAGATAATTATATCTACCTGACGACCGCCATAATATCCCTCCTTTACCTTAACCCCAGGCTGGCGGGAGAATATAGATTTTATGGTTGCCCTAAATGTTCCCTCGGCATAGATTCCCCATCTACTTCCAAGTGCGGCAATCTGGTCTCTTAATGACTTAAAGCCCTCTTCCATCTTTATGGCAAGCTCTTCGACTGCCCTTTCTACCCTAGTAAGCCTTTTTTCAGTTTCCTTTTGGGCAACCGCAAGCTCTTCAACTGCCCTTTCTACCCTAGTAAGCCTTTTTTCAGTTTCCTTTTGGGCAACCGCAAGCTCATTTTGTGCCTTTGCAAGCTTTCTAACCTCATTTGTAAGAAGATTAAACTCCTCCCGATCTACCTTTATATCCTTTACCTTTTTCTCTACAATTGCCTCTATTGTTTGATAAAGCTCAAAATCTATAGCCATTTTTACATTTTATCCTTTTACTCATTGCCTTGTCAATAAAAAATTTCGATGCCTGATAGCACGAAAGTTGATTGCTATTTCACAAGCATGGACTTTACAGAAGAAAAGCTCCCTGCCTGAAGCTTATAGAAGTATAAGCCTTTAGAGAGGGGCTGTTGGTTGTCATTCTTAAGGTCAAAGAATATTGCCGAGCCTTCCTTTGCCTTTGTATATGAGCCCCTCTTTCTAAAGCCTACCTCTATTGTCCTTGCCTTTTGTCCGGTAATGTTATAATTGGTTGTCTATTGGTATATTATAGGGATCATCTATAGACGAAACAATAGAATAGGCTATTCTTGCATTGTATTCATCTTCAAGGAGTCCGATAAATAAAGCAAGGAGGTCATCCTCTACTAATATTCTTCTCTTTATGAGCAAGAAATTCACAATGGTTGTGCTTCCCTCTAAGACAGTGCAATTCTTTGCCTGAGGAACATATCCTGCCTTGTATGCCAGAACCCTGTATGAGCCAGGAGTAAGATTAGAGAGGGTATAGGTTCCCTGGACATCTGATAAGCTCATTCCTGGCGTTGGTCCAAAGCAAAAGATGTAGGCTCCAGGTATGGGACCTCCTGTGCTTGCATCCCTTATCTTTCCAGAAATATTGCCCTTTTGGGGAAGGGGAAGAATCTTTATTGTTTTTGTTTCTGTATTATTATCCTCTGTTAGCTCAGGGATATTATTTTCCGGGTCAACGATGACATTTCATGGTATGTGTTCCAGAAGGGGATGTCTTCCAGGTTATTCCAGCATACCTTGTCTGTCCTGGGCCAATGTATATGATTGTCTTGGTTGAGCCAATTTGGGTATCAGAAAGAGAGAATACAACCAGCGCATTCCTTGCCTCTTTGCTTCCAATATTTTCCACTTCTACCAGTATCCATACCCAAATTCCCTCGTTTACCGTATCAGATGGTGAGATGGTTATCTTCCTTACCATAAGGTCAGGAAGGGAAAAAACATAGGTTTCTGCTTGGGCAAAGGCTGAAACAGAACCATCGGGGCAGGTTGTCCTTCCTATAATCATTGCCGAATTGGTTAGGGTAGCATTTGTTGGTGAGGTTATTGTTCCTGTGATTGTTCTTGTTCCAAATTCCCCTGGGTTTAAAGTTCCAATATACCAGATGGTAGAATCTATGGGAGAAAAACCAGATGGTGGATAATCAGTAAGGATTAAATCCTCAATTACGGTAGTTCCAATGTTTTCATATTCTAGGATATTAGGTTATAACACTACCCGAATAAGCAACATCTGGACTATGCTTTCTTAATAAAAGAATTGCTTCTCCCTCAATATGGGTGGTGAAAGAGGCATAAGCAGAAACAGTTCCCTCCTCTGTAATCCCAAAGATTTCTGCCTCATTTACTATGGTATTGCTTCCATTTTCTGTGATTATTCCGGTCAATGTCCTTGAGCCATAATCACCTGGCTGTAGGCTTCCAATATCCCAAATAACCGGGTTTTCCTGATATGGAATAGGAGAAAATCCATCGGGATAGTAGTCTATCAGGGTAACCTCGTCAATGGATGATGCTCCATTATTTTTATATTCTAAAGTATAGGTTATTACCGAGCCAGAGGTTGCGGTTGCTGGGCCAGATTTGGTTAAGGAAAGAATAGAAAGGATAGGACCTCCCTGATACTCATAGGCCCCCATATCAACAATGCCGTTTACAATCCTTGGGTTGCCATCCTTGTCGGTTGGAGGTAAAGCTGGGGCGGTGTTTGAGCCAGCGTCAATGCAAGGGGAGGTTGGCTGAAGGTGGAAGTCGGTTGGGCTTACAAAGAGGGGGTCGGCTGAGATACAGCCAATCCCAGGAGAACAGCCGTAGTAATCTGGACCAGTTGGAGCACTATTATTCCAAACATTGTCATAGGTAATAGATGGGAAAGAAGCCTCCTGGCACTGGATTCCGCCGCCATAGGTAGCACTATTTCCTGAGATAATGCAGTTGGTGATGGCTGGGGAGGAAGAATAAATGCTTCCTCTATACGAGGACAGGGCATATGCCCATCTATCTTAAGAAGCTTTATCCCTTTTAAGCTCCCTGAAACAGCCTTTTTTTAGAAAATCCTCCGTAAGTAAGTGGGCAAGTGATGTGAACTTACACTTCGGATTT
>JBFMED010000107.1:0-4038 GCA_040753475.1 bacterium | reverse complement strand
CTTTAGGTTATGAAATAGGCTCTGAAAAGGATGTAGATATTGATAAAAAAAATCTAAAATTTGAAAGGACAAAGCTGGTTGACATAAGCCTTGAATTTGAGGAGGAAACAAAAAAGAGAGAAAGCAACCTGGATGATGTATCCATTAAAATAGAGAAGGAGATAAGGGGAATAAGCATTCAAGGAGGCTATGAATGGCAGGGATTTGATGACAAAAAAGACAAAGAGGGAGACTACGTCAGAAACGATTATTCCTTAAGACTTGGCGTAATGAGAAAATCTGTTAATCTAGCAAGCAATTTCTCATTTATCTTTTTAGAAGAGGGCTTAAAAAAGGAAAAGACAAATATAAATTCAATGCTTCTTTCAGGAACATTCTATCCAATAGAGCCTTTGGCAATTGAGGCAAATTGTGAGTTTTATGACTATAGAAAAACAAAGACAATTTATAAAAGAAGCACCTCTTCCATTCTCTTTAAATATTCCATTTCAAAAAACAGGCAAATTATCACAGGCTATGAATACATAAAAAATACAGATTATGAGACGCCTGAAAATGATTTTGAGGTAGACAAGGTAAAATTAGGTTTTTCACTTTTATTTTAAGCTTTCATCTATCCACTTAAGATAGGAGGAAGATCCATCAATTATAGGCAGGGCAATTATCTCTGGAATCTCATAGGAATGATTAGCCTTTATAAGGGAGGCTACATCAGAAAAAAGCTTTCTTTTTGTCTTTATAAGCAATTGTGCCTCACTAGATGTTTCTATCTTTCCTTCATAAGAAAAAGTTGAGGAGAGATTTGGAATAATGCTTACACAGGCTGCTTTTTTCTCTGTTACAAGGATTTCACCTATTCTTTCCCCCTCTTCTTTTGTTGGTGTTGTGGTAAGGATAAGAATATAGTGTTTTGTATTCATTTAAAAATCTCAAACACCTTTGCTCTATCTATTTTAGAAAGAAGGTATCCTCCGGTTGTTGCAAAATCTTGTTTTCCCCCTCCTTTACCACCTCCCATTTCTGCTATTTCCTTGATAATAGAATTGGCATTTATCTTTTCTGTTAAATCCTTCGTTACCCTGCAGATTATCTTTTCTTTATTCCCTAAGATTACAACCCCAGATTTTATCTTTTCTAAGAGCATATCTAAAGCCCTTAAAAGCTCCACATCCTCCATTATCTCAAAGACAACCTTTATCCCTTTTATCTCCTCTATATGTATCTTATCCATCCTCTCTTTCAAAATGCTGTTTTCAAGCCTTATAATCTCTTTTTGCTTATCTCTATTCTCACTTATCAATTGTTTAATCTTTGAAAGAAGGTCATTCTTTGAGGATGTGGTAAGCTCCATAGCTTCTTTTAGCCTTTCTTCATCTTCTATAATTAGAGAATAAGCCCTCATTCCTGTTAATGCCTCAATCCTCCTTATTCCAGAGGATACACCTCCCTCCTGGATAATCTTAAAAAGCCCAATCTTTCCTGTCTTTTCAATATGCGTTCCACCACAGGTCTCCTTGCTTATATCCCCAATTTTTACAACCCTTACCCTCTCTTCATACTCATCCTCAAAAAACATTAAGGCACTCATCTCCTTTGCTTTTTCTATGGGAATATCCTTTAATATTGAAACCTCAATATCCGCCATTATCCTTTGATAGACCATCTTTTCTATTTCCTGGATTTGAGAAGAAGGAGGCTTTTGGGAATAGTTAAAATCAAACCTTAATCTATCATTTTCCACCAAAGAGCCTTGCTGCCTTACATTTTTTCCCAATACCTCCCTTAATGCAAATTGCAATAAATGCGTTGCAGAATGAGCCCTCTTTATCCCTTCCCTTTTTTCTTTGTTAACCATAGCAAAGACAATATCTCCTTCATTAAAAATTCCATTCTTTATCTCGTGAATGATTGCCTCTCCCATTTTCTTTGTATCTAAAACAGGGATTTTTAGCCCATCCTTCACAAGAAATCCAGAATCTCCAATCTGACCACCCGATTCTGGATAAAAGGGCGTTTTATCAAGAATAACATAAGACCCATCCTGTTTTATTACCCTTGCAGAAGCTTCAATGGTTTCGTATCCTATAAATTCTGTTTTTATATTATACCCCTCTTTTTGGAAAAATATTGCCCCTTTCCTTCCCTTTTCCCTTTGCTCATCCATCATTCTGTGATAGCCATCCAGATCAATAGCCTTGCCCTTTTCTTTTATTATCTCAATTGCAAAGTCAACGGGGAATCCATAAGTATCATAAAGCTTAAAAAGGTCTCCTCCAGAAAATACAGAGCCAGATTTCTTTATTTTTTCTTCAAGTATTAAAAGCCCCCTTTCCATTGTTTCATAAAACCTATCTTCCTCTTGTTTTATAATATTGGCTATGTGAGGCTCTTCATCCTTAAGATATGGAAAAAGAGAAGATAAGGGATGCACCAATTTATAAAGAAATGGCCCTTCTATTCCAAGCTTTTTTCCACATCTTTCAGCCCTCCTTACAAGGCTTCTTAAAACATATCCCCTCTCTTCATTAGAGGGAATAATTCCATCATAGATAAGATGGGCTATTGCCCTTATGTGGTCTGCGATAATTCGGGATTCGGAATTCGGGATTCGGGATTCGGGTATACAATCAATTATAGGAGCTATCAGGTCGCATTCAAATGGCGTCTTTTTCCCTTGAAGTATGGCAGAAAGCCTCTCTAAACCCATTCCTGTATCTATGTTTTTCGCTGACAAGGGCTTTAGGCTTCCATCTACCTGCCTATCAAATTCAGTAAAGACAAGGTTCCAAACCTCCAAAAATCTATCGCAATCACATCCTGGAGAACAAGATGGCTTTCTACATCCAATCTCTTCTCCTAAGTCAAAGATTATCTCAGAGCAAGGACCACAGGGACCTGTTTCTCCCATCTTCCAGAAGTTATCAGCCTCTCCAAGACGGACAATTCTTGTTTCTTTTAGGAATTTTTTCCAAATTAGCTCTGCCTCATCATCTTCTTTAAAAACAGAAACATAAAGCCTATCCTTTGGAATACAAAGCACCTGCACCAAAAATTCCCATGCCCATTCTATTGCTTCTTTTTTGAAATAATCGCCAAATGAGAAATTTCCAAGCATCTCAAAAAATGTTAAATGCCTTCCTGTTTTCCCAATTTTTTCAATATCATTTGTCCTGAGGCACCTTTGGGATGAACAGCTACGAGAGAATTCTAAAGGTTTATTTCCAAGAAAGTAATCTTTGAATGGCACCATCCCAGCCACAGTAAATAAAATAGATGGGTCAGATGGAATAAGCCCCTTGTCTACACAGACCTTATGGCCTTTTCCTTCAAAAAATTTCAAGAATGCAGACCTTATTTCCTGACCCTTCATCATACCTTGGTTTTAAGCTTTCGGGTAGCATAGTTGTTCTATCTTTCATCCCTTTCCCATCTCGCACAATCACTTTTTCCCGTGCAAAATCAATATCCTTAATGCGCAAACGAATACATTCCATAAAGAGCTTGATTTTGTGTACTTGCAGAAACATTTTGTTTAGTTGCCAGAAAAGAGAGATATTGCGAAATTTCCTTCTCCCCCATATATTTTGGATGCTTTTTGTTATGGAAAAGTACAAATCGCTTTACCCATTCAATATAGGCCTGTTCGGTACGAATTGTGTAATGTTTTTTACGCATCACTTCGCGAGTTTGTTCAAGAAGATTCACCCCTTAGACCTCCTTTCAGTATTTTTCGGTTTCAATATTACATGCATTTTAACTATAATACACTATTTATTGGCTAATTGCAAGAAAAAAATTTATAATGCAGTAAAATAAAAACCGCTAATAGGCAGTATAATCTAAGGTTAGAATAATAAAAATAGTCAGACAGAGACACAATTTTCCTTATTCAAGAATCAACTTATTGCTCAAGCGTTATCTGCAAGAGATAATTTCCCATTTTCCGCTACCTTACAATAGGGATTGATTATAATTCCCATTTTCCGCTATTATTTAATAATAGATTAACATAAAAGTAAAAAATTCTCAAGGTTTTTG
>JBFMED010000106.1:0-2168 GCA_040753475.1 bacterium | reverse complement strand
AGGAGTCAGGGGGTATATAATTTAATTCCACCGATTTCTTCTGAGGTAATTCCCTTTATCGCCAAAAGAGGAAGGGTAAAGGCTGAATGTTTAGGGATTGAGGAAAGGTGTGCTTCATTTAATGAAATAGAGAAGACATATACATTGGATGATGTTTTTCTTGAGTCGTCACGCTGTTTTTATTGTGGAAAAGGGCCAGAGCAGAAAAAGGAGACCTGTCCTTTATGCCTTACCTGCATAAGGCTCTGTCCACTTAAGGGGATAAAAAGGGAAGAAAAAAGGGCAATACCGTCATCTAAAGATTGCCAATCCTGCGGCATATGTGCAGGGTTCTGTCCCGACAATGCAATAAGAGAGGATGGGATTCTCCTAAAAGATAAATACCCAAAGGAGGTAACCATAGCCTGTTTTGATTACCCATTATCTGATGCAATAAGGGTTCGCTGTCTTTTAAGCGTTGGAATTCCCTTTTTCCTTTCTTTGATGGAAAAGGGCGTAGAAAAATTTTTTATAAAATCCTGTAGGGAAAGCTGTTTTGTCCCAAATGCAAAACCCTACATTTCTAAAATGATAAGCAGGCTTGAGAAAATCTTGAAAGAGATAGGGCTTACAGGAGTTATAAATTTTGTATGTGTTTAGCTAGGTGAGAATAAGATGGGAAATAGGCACTTAAGGCACTTAAGGCACAAAGGCACAGAGTTTATTTGTTACTTGCTTTCTTTGTGCCTTTGTCCCTTTGTTCCTTTGTGCCTGTTTACGTTCCTTTGTGCCTAGCTATAGGGTAGCTAAACATGTACTAAATTTTTAAGTTTTAAAGTTTATTACAAATTTTCCTTGACAGTAAGATAAGGGAAATTATATAATTTTTTAAAATTTTTGGAGGTAAAGTAATATGGCAAGACAGAAGTTTGAAAGAACAAAGCCACATCTTAATGTGGGAACCATTGGTCATATTGACCACGGGAAGACAACCCTTACCTCGGCAATAACCAAGGTATTGGAAAAGAAAGGGTTGGCAGAGTATAGGTCATTTGATAGCATTGACAATGCACCTGAGGAAAAGGAGAGGGGGATAACCATTGCAATCGCCCATGTAGAATACCAGACCCCTAATCGGCATTATGCCCATGTAGATTGCCCAGGTCATGCTGATTATATCAAGAATATGATTACCGGAGCAGCACAAATGGATGGTGCTATTCTTGTGGTAGCTGCATCAGAAGGACCTATGCCCCAAACAAGGGAGCATATCCTTTTGGCAAGGCAGGTTGGTGTTCCCTACATCGTTGTCTTTCTTAACAAGGTTGATATGGTAGCTGACCCAGAGCTTATTGAGCTGGTTGAGGTTGAGCTAAGGGAATTGCTTTCTGAATACAAATTCAGAGGTGATGAGATTCCCATCATCAGGGGAAGTGCCTTAAAGGCAGGAGAGTGTGGCTGTGGAAAAGAGGATTGTCCAAATTGTGAGTGCATTATAAAGCTTATGGATGCGGTAGATTCCTATATTCCTATGCCAAAAAGGGAAATAGACAAGCCATTCCAGATGGCGGTTGAGGATGTATTTTCCATAACCGGAAGGGGAACTGTTGCTACCGGAAGGATTGAGCGGGGAAAGATACATACAGGAGACAATGTTGAGATTGTAGGAATTCAAGAGACAAGAAAATCTGTGGTTACAGGCGTTGAAATGTTTAGAAAGACCCTTGATGAAGGACAGGCAGGCGATAATGTTGGCCTCCTTTTAAGGGGAATAGAAAAGGACCAAGTAGAAAGGGGTCAGGTCATTGTTGCACCTGGCTCTATTACACCACATACAAGATTCAAGGCAGAGGTCTATGTCCTAAAGAAGGAAGAGGGTGGAAGACACACACCATTCTTTACCGGCTACAGACCACAATTCTACTTTAGAACCACCGATGTAACTGGCTCTATAAAGCTTCCCGAGGGTGTTGAGATGGTAATGCCAGGTGATAATATAAACCTGGAGGGAGAGCTTATCACACCCATTGCCATGGAGCAGGGCCTAAGATTTGCCATCCGTGAAGGAGGACATACCGTAGGGGCTGGGGTAATTACCGAGATATTGGAATAACAAAGGAAGATAAAGATTCTAGAATATTAGGGTTTGGGCTGATGAAAGAAAATAATCTTTTGCTAAGATAAGCTTT
>JBFMED010000105.1:0-4304 GCA_040753475.1 bacterium | reverse complement strand
ATAATCCTTGATATATTTGCTCAACGGGCAAGGACAGCAGAGGCAAAGATCCAGACAGAACTTGCCCTATCTTACTACCTCCTTCCAAGGCTTACGGGAAGAAGGGATCTTTCAAGGCTGGGTGGAGGTATTGGAACAAGGGGGCCCGGTGAACAAAAGCTAGAATATGATAGAAGGAGGATAAGAAAGCGGATTAGCCATCTCAAAAAGAAGCTTGAGGGGATAAAAAAGGAGAGGGAGCAACAGAGGAAAAAAAGGAAGAGGGATTTTTTAACCTGCTCTATTGTTGGCTATACAAATGCAGGAAAATCAACCCTCCTTTCCGCCCTTTCCAAAGAAGATGTCCCTTCCTTCAACCAGCTCTTTACAACCCTTGATCCTTTGTCCAGGAGGGTAAGGATTGGTTTGAATGATATAGTTTTTACAGATACGGTTGGATTTATCCAAAACCTTCCCCTTTCCCTTGTCTCTGCATTCAGGGCAACCCTTGAGGAGATATGCTTATCTGACATTATTTTACACATCGTTGATGTATCCCATCCATATTTTAGAAATCAGATGGCCTCTGTTGAGAAAATCCTTGAGGAGCTAGATGTTGCAAGATACCCAAGGATAACTGCCTTCAATAAAATAGACCTTTTATCTTCCAAAACCATTATTTTACATCTTAAGAGAGAGATTCCAAATTCAACAGAGATCTCTGCATTAAAAGCCGAAGGTTTTAAGGCATTATTTGACCTATTCCTCAAAATGCCTTTAATAACTTATTCATCCCTTTAAGGAATGATTTTATGAAACCGCCTATAGGTTTTGGAATGTAATCCAATAATTTTATAACCATTAAAACCTTTTTATTCTTTGAGAGATTAGCGGCGATAACCTTTTTAATTGATAAATCAGTAATTTTTTCTGAAAAAGATGAAAGTATATCATTTATTTCTTCATACCTTCGCTTCGTATCCTTACTAACACTGCCAATGTGACATCTGTATTTTGCAAGTGGATTATTGATATAATCAAATTCAGTGATTAGAGAAAGCCTTAAGAAAAGCTCATATTCTTCCGAAATATTCAGGTCTGTCCTAAAAGGGCCAGCCTGCGTAAATAATCCTTTTTTAAACATAACCGTTAAACAGGGAATAAAATTCCAGTTTATTAAGGGAATTGTAACCTCTCCACGGAAAGGTTTTGCTATTTTGAAAAATTGATTTATTATCTTTGTATTATCTTCGTTTATTAAGAATGCATCACAATACACCAATCCAATGTTTGGATTTTTATCAAGTAGCCCAACTTGCAATTCAAGCTTTTCAGGGCTCCACATATCATCGCAATCCAGAAAGGCTATATATTCACCATTGGCTTTTTCAATTGCCATATTTCTGGCACATCCTAAGGGAACATTTGTTTCGTTCTTGTAATATTTTAATTTGCTATTATAGCTCTTTGCTATATCAGCACTATTATCGGTTGATGCATTATCAAGGAATACAATCTCCCAATCTTTATATGTTTGAGCATATACGCTGTTAATCGCCTCTTCTAAATACTTGGAAGAGTTATAGCAATTCATAATTACACTAATCTTAGGCATTTGTCCAATCATAGGGAATGCGTTTATCCAAATAATCCAGGTGCTCCACTTCGCTTAGGTCATGAGGCAGATCAGTGCAATTTGCTATAAGGGCTGGTGTTGATGATACCCCTTTAAATCCATACCATACAAGGGGTGGTATCTTTATCAAACAATAATTATCTTCACCAACTTCTAATATTTCAATATTTCCATAGGTCAAGGAGCCTATGCGAGTATCATAGACCACTAATTTGATTTTACCGATTGGCACTGCAAAATGTTGCGTCATTTTAAGGTGTTTTTTCCATGCCTTGACCACACTAGGGTTAACTACAGAAAAATATATCTCCCCAAAATTTGTGAAAAAAGGGGAATCCCTTCGCAACATATGCATAACCTTACCCCGTTCGTCTACTATCTGTTTTAAGGGTTCAACAATAAGCTCCTCAATCATACCTTTACCCACAATAGATTTTGTTTTGTTGCAGCAGAGATATAATAGCCTATTTGTTCAAGTGAAAAATTATACATATCCCTATTCCCTCCATAATAAGCCTTATACCATTCTGCAGTCAGTCTGACTGTCTCATCAAATGAAAGCACAGGATGCCAGTTTAATAAATGTAATGCCTTATCACAGGAAAGCTTTAATAATCCACTCTCCTTTTTATTAACATCGGATTGCTCACTCTTCCAGCGTGCATTTCCCCAATATGAAATAAATGTTTCAATAAGCTCTTTAACCGGGCTATTGACTTTTTGCTCCGGGCCAAAATTAAATGCCTCACCGTGAAACCTATTGGACAATAAATTTGCTCCCAGCCATAAATAACCACTTAGTGGCTCTAAAACATGCTGCCATGGCCTTGTTGAATGAGGGTTTCTCACAAGAACTTCTCTATCTTCTGACCATGCCCTAACACAATCAGGTATAATTCGCGCATCTGCCCAATCTCCTCCTCCTATTACATTACCCGCCCTTGTCGTAGCAACCCTTGCTGAGTCTTCCCTTATAAAAAAAGATTTAATATAAGCATTACACACCATTTCAGCACATGCCTTTGAAGCACTATAGGGATCATCGCCTCCCAACCGGTCATTCTCTCGATAACCCCATACCCATTCAACATTCTGATAACATTTATCGCTTGTGATTATAACGGCAGATTTTATGCTTGGTGTTCTACGGATACATTCAAGCACATTAACTGTTCCACCGATATTTGTATCAAATGTAAGTTTAGGGTCTTCATAGGATTTTCTTACTATTGGTTGTGCAGCAAGATGAAAGACAACCTCAGGCATATATTTCATAAACACATCAGTCATTTTCCCTATATCCCTGATATCACCCCCAATATCCTCAATACGATTTCCTAGATTACATACAGCAAAATTGCAAGGATTAGATGGAAGATAGGAAGAATATCCTACAACCTTTGCTCCTAAAAGGGTTAGCCATATGGTCAACCACGACCCTTTAAAGCCTGTATGGCCTATTACTAAAACTGTTTTATCTTTATATATTTCTTGAAACATCTAATCTTTCCATATCTTCCAGGGTGCATTTCCCTCTTTCCACAGTTTCTCAAGGAATTGCTTATCCCTTAATGTGTCCATACATTGCCAGAAGCCTTCATGCTTATATGCCATTAACTGTCCATCTTTTGCAAGATTTTCCAATGGTTCTGCCTCTAATACGCTCTCCTCGCTCAAGAGATAATCAAAAACAAAAGGCTCAAAGACAAAAAATCCTCCATTTATCCATCCCTCTCCAGTTTGCGGTTTTTCCTTGAATTCCTTTACTCTATCGCCCGTAAATACTATTTTTCCAAATCTTGCGCTAGGCCTTACCGCGGTTATAGTAGCAATCTTTCTATGGGATTTATGGAATTTCAAAAGCCCTTTTAGATCAATATTAGCAACGCCATCCCCATATGTCAACATAAATCTTTCGCCTTTTAAATGCTCTTTTAGATTAAACAATCTACCTCCTGTCATACTACTAATCCCTGTGTCTATTAAATGGATAATCCAATCCCTATAACACTTCTTTGAGGCTGAAACCTCACCTGTTTTCAAAGAAATTGTAAGGTCGCTTTGGAAATTGTAATAATTCAAGAAATATTCTTTTATGTATTCACCCTTATAGCCTAATGCAATGATAAATTCCTTGAACCCCTGCGAGGAATAGATATTCATAATATGCCACAAAATGGGCTTTCCTCCTATCTCAACCATTGGCTTTGGCTTAACAATTGTCTCCTCAGTTAGCCTTGTTCCAAATCCACCCGCCAAAATTACAACCTTCATTTTTTCCCTCCTGTAGTTTCAAAAAACCTTTTTATATTCTCTATAATATATTCCTGGTCTTCCTCTGTCAATCCAGGATGAAGGGGAATAGAGAGTAATTGGTTATATATTTTCTCTGTAGCTGGCAACTTCCCCTTTAGGTTGCCATAATAGGTTAATAAATGATTTGGGTAGTAATGGATGCCACATTCAATGCCAGCATCCATTAAATATTCTCTTAAAAGATCCCTTTTACCATCCAATACCCTGATGGGAAATATATGGGGAATTGTTTGTTCGTAATCATCTTCAAAGAGCAATATCCCCTTAATCGGCTTAAGCATTTTCTGATAGTATTTTGCTATTCTTTGACGAGCAGGTTTAAACTCAGCTTCAAGCCTATCTAACTGAACCAATCCAATCGCAGCATTAATAT
>JBFMED010000104.1:0-12273 GCA_040753475.1 bacterium | reverse complement strand
TAACAAGCGATGGATATTGTTCTCTACCATAACCCTTGCTGCTTTTTCTACATCCTCTTCTTTTCCAATTGTAATTACAGGCTTTGTCATAATCTCAGAAATCCTTACATCTTCAAGGTCTTTTCCAAAAGACCTTGCGATATCCATCTCTGAAAGGATTCCAGAAAACTCATTTTTTTCATTCACCGCAATAATCCCAGAGATGTCATACTCAGCCAATACACAGGCTGCCTCCTTTACAGATAGCTCATCTGCTACGGTTATCACACCCTTTGTCATAATATCTTTAACCTTCATTTTTTACCTCCTAAATTTTCTAAAGAATAATCAATTTTCCTTTTTTTGTCAAGTTTTTGCAAAATCTTGACCTTTTACAAGGTCTTAATGTAAAATTTTTGTTAAATGGATATACCAAAGGAAACTTACAAAACATTTATCATAGAGGGAGAGATTGGTGGATTAAAAATAGGAGGGGAAAATACCCTGCCCTTCTATTTATTTGAAGGCGATATGCCAAATCCACCCAGGGTTGCTTTAGAGGTATGGGATGAGCCTCCAGCAAATTGGCCAGACTCTGTTCTTAAACCATATCAGGATGTCTTAAATAGCCCTGTTTCCTGGGCAAAAAAGGCAGTTTCATACGGTTGTGACATAATCTGCCTTAAGCTTATGTCAACAGACCCCTTAGGAAGCAACAGGTCTTCTTTTGAGGCAGCAAAAATAGCAAAGGAGGTTTCTTCTAATATCCCTGCTCCTTTGATTGTTTTAGGATGTGGAAATATAGAAAAGGATTCAGCTACCCTAAAGGAGGTAGCGTCATCTTGCGAAGGAAAAAATATCTTGCTCGGAGCAGCAACAGAGGATAATTATAAACCCATTGGCGCAGCAGCTTTAGGCTATAAACACAATGTCTCTGCTCAAACACCCATTGATGTCAACCTTGCAAAGCAGCTAAATATTCTATTGGGAAACCTCGGGCTTTCTGATAATAAAATTTTCATAGACCCAACCGGTTCTGCCTTGGGCTATGGCTTGGAATATACATATTCTATAATTGAAAGGATAAGGCAGGCAGCCCTTCTGTCCTGCGATGAGAAGCTTAAGATGCCCATATTTGTAGAGATAGGAAAGGATTGCTGGAAGATAAAAGAGGTAAGGGAGGATAACCCACAATGGGGCGATATAGAGAAAAGGGGAATCCTTTGGGAGGCAATCACCGGGCTTTCATTTCTCTTGGCTGGCTGTGATATTTTGGTTATGCGACATCCTTTTTCTCTGAAACTCCTTAAGGAAATGATAAAAGAGCTCATAGGGCTTAAAGAGGAAAAGAAGGAGGTTAAAAAGGAGGCAAAAAAGGAAGAACATATTTATGTGGCAAAGAAAGAAGAAAAAGAAGAAGAAAAAATAAAAAGGCATGCAGGTGATGATTACAAGCCAGGTTGGTGTGATGAGGATATTTGTAAATTCCTTGAGAAAAAAGAGACTTTGGTTTATTCAGCTAATGAAGGCTCTAAAGATAAGGCAAAGAAGGATGGAGTAAGAACGGTCTTTGACAGGGCAGAGGAGATAAAACCTTGCCCATTTGGTGAAAAGGGTGCTTGTTGTAAGCATTGTGCGATGGGTCCTTGTAGATTAAGCTTTAAGGATGAATCCGAGGAGGAGCAAGAGAAAGGGCAAAAAACAGGGGTTTGTGGAGCAACCATTGGAACAATCTCAGCGAGGAATTTTGTCAGGATGATTGCAGCAGGTGCCTCTGCACACTCTGACCATGGAAGGGAGGTAGCAGAAATCTTAATCGCAGTAGCAGAGGGAAAGGCACCTGGTTATAGCATAAAGGATATTGAAAAGCTTTACAATGTGGCAAAAGATTTTGATATTGAAACCGAAGGAAAGGATAAATATGCGATTGCCAGGGAATTGGGAGAAAAGGCATTGGCTGAATTTGGAAAGCAACAGGGCGAGATTACCTTTATAAAAAGGATGCCCCTTACAAGGCAGAATGTTTGGAAAAGATTGGGTATAACCCCAAGGGGTATAGACCGAGAAGTGGTTGAGATAATGCACAGAACACACATTGGCGTTGACCAGGATTACAGGAATATCCTCTTGCAAGGCTCTAGGTGTGCATTGGCCGATGGATATGGTGGCAGTATGATTGCCACAGAATTGCAGGATATTCTCTTTGGCAGCCCAAAACCCTTGCTCTCTCGGGTAAATCTCGGGGTTTTAAGGGAAGATTGTGTTAATATTGTTATCCATGGCCATGAGCCATTGCTCTCTGAGATGATTGTGGTTGCCGCAAAAAATCCAAAAATGGAGGAACTGGCAAAGTCTGTAGGTGCAAAAGGCATAAATTTAGCAGGAATTTGTTGCACCGCAAATGAAATTTTAATGCGCCATGGTGTGCCTGTGGCGGGGAATTTATTACAACAAGAATTGGCCATAGCAACCGGTGCGGTTGAGGCAATGGTAATAGATGTCCAATGCATCTTTCAATCCCTGCCAAAGGTTGCCCAATGCTACCATACAAAAATTATTTCAACCTCAGCCAAGGGCAAGATCCCTTCCGCATTGCACATTGAATTTGACCCACACAATGCCCTCTTGTCAGCAGAAAAGATTGTTGAGACAGCCATTTTAAATTTCAAAAACCGGGTTAAAGAAAAGGTAGATATTCCCCAAGAATCTATGGATTTAGTGGCTGGATTTACCCATGAATATGTGAATTATATGCTAGGTGGAAAATTTAGAGCCTCCTACTGGCCCTTAAATGACAATATTATTTCAGGAAAGATAAGGGGGGTGGTTGGTGCGGTTGGCTGTAATAACCCAAGGGTAGCCTTAGACAGCGTTCATATTCCCCTGGTAAAGGAGCTTATAAAAAATAATGTCTTAGTGCTTCAGACCGGGTGTTCTGCTATAGCCTGTGCCAAGGCAGGCTTATTAACCCCAGAGGCAGCAAGATTTGCAGGAGAAGGATTGGCACAGGTATGTGAGGCAATTGGAATACCTCCGGTTCTCCATTGTGGTTCTTGCGTTGACAATTCAAGGCTTTTGGTAGCAGGGGCTGAAATGGTTAAGGTGGGTGGCTTAGGCGATGATGTATCACACCTTCCGATTGCAGGATGTGCACCCGAGTGGATGTCAGAAAAGGCAATTGCGATTGGCCAATATTTTGTAGCAACAGGTCTTTTGGTTGCCTTTGGCGTAAATTTTCCCACCCTAGGTAGCAAGGCTACCACAAGGCATTTATTTGAAGAATATGAGGGACTTACTGGCGGAATGTGGGCATTTGAAAAAGACCCCGATAAATTAGCCAGGCTTTTAATTGAGCATATTGACAAAAAGAGGGAGGCATTAGGCATAAACAAACCAAAGGAAAGAACCCTCTACGATATGGAAGCAAGAAGGGAGCTTAAATTCTAATCTATCGTGCCGGCGTTTTGTTACTATACCTCCAAAATATGTCCAAGCTTTTCCTTCTTTGTCTTAAGGTAGTTTATATTCTTTGGGTTTATCTCTCCTGTGATGGAAATCCTTTCCTTTATCTTTATCCCATAGCCTTCCAAGCCAATTATCTTCCTTGGGTTGTTTGTAAGAAGCCTTATGCTCGAAAGACCAAGGTCAACCAATATCTGGGCTCCTGTCCCATACTCCCTTAGATCAGGAGGAAATCCCAAAGCCTTGTTTGCCTCTACGGTATCCATTCCTTGATCCTGAAGACTATAGCTTTTAAGCTTATCCAAAAGCCCAATCCCCCTTCCCTCCTGTTGGCTGTAATAACCCAAGGGTAGCCTTAGACAGCGTTCATATTCCCCTGGTAAAGGAGCTTATAAAAAATAATGTCTTAGTGCTTCAGACCGGGTGTTCTGCTATAGCCTGTGCCAAGGCAGGCTTATTAACCCCAGAGGCAGCAAGATTTGCAGGAGAAGGATTGGCACAGGTATGTGAGGCAATTGGAATACCTCCGGTTCTCCATTGTGGTTCTTGCGTTGACAATTCAAGGCTTTTGGTAGCAGGGGCTGAAATGGTTAAGGTGGGTGGCTTAGGCGATGATGTATCACACCTTCCGATTGCAGGATGTGCACCCGAGTGGATGTCAGAAAAGGCAATTGCGATTGGCCAATATTTTGTAGCAACAGGTCTTTTGGTTGCCTTTGGCGTAAATTTTCCCACCCTAGGTAGCAAGGCTACCACAAGGCATTTATTTGAAGAATATGAGGGACTTACTGGCGGAATGTGGGCATTTGAAAAAGACCCCGATAAATTAGCCAGGCTTTTAATTGAGCATATTGACAAAAAGAGGGAGGCATTAGGCATAAACAAACCAAAGGAAAGAACCCTCTACGATATGGAAGCAAGAAGGGAGCTTAAATTCTAATCTATCGTGCCGGCGTTTTGTTACTATACCTCCAAAATATGTCCAAGCTTTTCCTTCTTTGTCTTAAGGTAGTTTATATTCTTTGGGTTTATCTCTCCTGTGATGGAAATCCTTTCCTTTATCTTTATCCCATAGCCTTCCAAGCCAATTATCTTCCTTGGGTTGTTTGTAAGAAGCCTTATGCTCGAAAGACCAAGGTCAACCAATATCTGGGCTCCTGTCCCATACTCCCTTAGATCAGGAGGAAATCCCAAAGCCTTGTTTGCCTCTACGGTATCCATTCCTTGATCCTGAAGACTATAGCTTTTAAGCTTATCCAAAAGCCCAATCCCCCTTCCCTCCTGGATGAGATATAGAAGGACACCTTGTTTTTCCCCCTCTATCATTTCAAGGCTTTTTCTTAATTGCTCTCCACAATCACACCTTAAAGAATGGAATATATCACCGGTTAAGCATTGGGAATGAACCCTAACCAATACATTTTTTCTTCCCTTAACCTCACCCTTTACTAAGGCAAGGTGGATTCCCTTGTCTATCAATGAAGAATAGGCAATAACCTTGAAGGCTCCAAATTTTGTGGGAAGGCTTGTTTCTGTTATCCTCTTTATTAGCTTCTCCTTTTTCCTTCTATACTCGATAAGGCTTGCAATGGTTATTATCTTTAAATTATGCTTTTTTGCAAAATCAATAAGAAAGGGAAGCCTTGCCATATGTCCATCTTCATCCATAATCTCGCATATTACAGAGGATGGATAAAGGGAAGCAAGCTTTGCCAAATCAAGGGATGCCTCTGTATGTCCAGCACGGACAAGGACACCGCCATCCCTTGCTACTAATGGAAAAATATGGCCTGGTCTTGCCAGATCATCTGGTTTTGTATCCTTGTCTATAATTGCCTTTATTGTCCTTGCCCGATCATAAGCAGATATGCCTGTGGTTGTTCCGTATTTATAATCGCAGGAGACCGTAAATGCTGTTTTATGAATGTCTTGTGGCTCAGCAACCATAGGATGTAAATTTAATTCACCTGCCCTTTCCTCTGTTATTGAGACACAGATAAGCCCCCGACCCTGCTTTGCCATAAAGTTTATGGAAGAAGGAGTTATAAGGGAAGATGGTATAACAAGGTCTCCCTCATTCTCCCTATTCTCATCGTCAACCACAATGAGCATCTTACCATTTTTGATGGCATCTATTGCCTCAGGGATTGTGGAAAACATAATTATAATTTACACACAAAATAGGTAATTTGCAATGCTTATTTTGGAAGGTTAAATGGATTCCTTTCTTTCTCCAACAAACCAGCTACTTCTTTTCTTAAAGAGGAGATTAAATGTGGTTAGGCTTCCATATATCCTTGTAATGTATTGCTGAAGCTCAATCTTGTCAACATCTGGAATATTAGGATGTGAATTTATCTTTGCCTCAAGAACACGAAGCCTATCCCTAATCATAATAATCTTATGGAAAAATCTCTCTATAGGAAGGACAAATTCCTTAAGGTCTTTTCTTTCTGGCTTTATAATAATGCTTCCTCCTGTCCACCTCTCACCAAGCTCTATATCCGCATATTTTAAGCCTACATCCTCTATTTCTTCCCTTACTATTTCCCTTATCTTCTCGTAATCAATCTCCATCACCTTATTTATCGGCAGATTTTGGATAAATCTTAAGAAAAAAATAGGTTCTAAAGTAATAGATCTTGCTTTAACCCTTCTCTTTGCTTATAATTATTCTAATGCATAAATTCTCTTGCCCTGAAAGCATAGCCATTGTTGGGGCTTCCCGAGAAAGGGGAAAGGTAGGCTATGAGATTCCTTCAAACATTATCCTTTCAGGCTATAAAGGTGATATTTTCCCTATAAACCCCTCGGCTGATTTTATTTTAGAAAGAATGCGTCTCTGTGGTGAATAGTTACAAATATTTTAGCACAACAAAAAACAAATCATCTTAAGGAGAAATATTGTAAATAATAGCGAAATACCTGATGACCAACCCTTCGGGTTGCTCACCCTGTTTTGGAAAGCAAGATTTCACAAGGACAACAATCTCAATCTCTTTATTTCCTTACCAATTCTTTGGTTTAAATCCCTGTTTGTTTAGGATTTTGACCATATCTTCTTCTGGTGCAAGGACATAGAGGCCTTTTCTTTCTGCATATTTCTTTGCATTATCCTCTACTGTCATTCCAGCAACAAATCCTATGACCTCTGCCTCTTTATAATCTGGGAAGAATTCTTTGAATTTTGTCAGTCTATCTATGAAGTCTCTTACATAGTCAGAAGAAAGCCTTGCTTTAACCTCACCAACAAAGCAAACCCTTTTTCCATTTCTTGAGCCTGAACATAATAGATCCATTTCAGCCTTAACTTCTTTATTTTCTATTGCTTGAACCCTTGGAAAAATTTGGGTTATCTTTATCCCTAAGGGAAAGAAGAATAGCTTAGAAACAGAAGGGGCTACTAACCCTTCTGCAAACCTTCCTAGACCATCTGATACCTTACCTACCTCTTTAGATACCTTGTCTATCTCTTTATCGGTTTTCTCGAACATAGCCCTTAATTCTTGGTCTGTCCTTTTAAGCTGCTCGTCAATCTCTTTTTGTCGCTTATCAGCCTCTTTTTGTCGCTTATCAGCCTCTTTTTGTCGCTTATCAGCCTCTTTTTGTCGCTTATCAGCCTTTACAGCCATAGCCTTTAGAAGCTTACTGAATTCTTCCCTAAATTCCTCTTGGCTCCTTAATAAGGCTTCTATCCTCCTATCAACGCCGTCAACCCTTTGTTCAATTTTAATAGACATATCAATCCCTCCTAAATTTAATTATTCGGGCAATTAGAGAAATCCACAATGAGGATATTATACCAAAAGATTTTATCTTAAGGCAATAAAAATTTCGACCCTCTATGAAGTCGGAGAAAATCTGGTTGGTCCAAATGGCTATTCCCTATTGGCTCAGGGCTTCCTGTACCTACCTCCTCTCCAGTTGTTCTATTTGCTTCTTAAGGCTATCAATCTGGGTTTGCTGTTCTTATAAATGTAAAATGAAGCCTCAACCCTCTTTAGATTATTTATTTACCACGAAGAGCACGAAGGTCACGAAGATTTATAAATAATCCTTTTATATTTATCTTACCTTTAGCGAGATTTTTTCTTGACAAATTTCTCTTAATATGATACTCTTCTCAATAGAGGTGATAAAATGACTTATGCTGTTAAAGCCCGATACGAAAATGGAGTATTTCATCCACTTCAAAAGTTAAATTTCCCTGAACATGAGGAAGTCGAACTCATTATAACCTCTGAACCAATTAATGATCTTCCTCAGTCCTTTCTTCTCAAAGTAGCTGAGCAAGGTGGTAGTTATGATTTCTTAGCTAAGCCGGAAGAAGATATCTATACAATTGAAGATGGAGAAAAGGTTTAGCCTATATGACAGTATCTATTTTTAAGCGAGGAGATATTATTCTTGTCCCATTCCCTTTTACTAATCTTAAAGATTTTAAGGTTCGTCCGGGAGTAATTATTTCCCCTGATCCTCAACAAACAGATATTCTCATTGCATTTATTTCCTCTTTATGTAAGCATTCAGGTATCAGGTTTCAGCATTCAGTTTTTGGATGAAAGTGGTAAGCATACATTTAAACTGCTCTTGCCAACAGTCCCTTTATCGCTTTTAAACAAAATCTGCTCGCTTCGATATGCCGTAACATATCGAATTCCGGCTTTTTATCTTACAGTGGCTTTCTTCCACCCTGTTACCTGTTTGCTTATACCATCCATTAACAAGCTAAGTTCAGCCTGCTTTTTTAACGATAATACCTTGAGGTCAACACACAAACGAACCTCCATTTTCAGGATTTCAAAACTATCCGTAACTATTCACCACAGAGACGCAGAGGGCACGGAGAATGAACATATTATTTATAAAGAGTAGTATGTATTTACAAATCATCTTAAGGTATTATGGAACAAAAACTGGGTTTGGACAGTAAATCTTATTATTCTCTGCCTTCTCTGTGCCTCTGTGGTTATAATAGGCTGAATAGTTACAAATATTTAACCACCCCAGATGGGTATAGACATACTTACCAGATAAGGATTTTATTTTTCCTTCATTTCTTCTTGTAAAGACCTGATCCCTGCCTGGTGATGTCCCAACTTTTCTTCTGGTCTAACGAAAAGATCAGCGCCGGGCGGTAGCCCCTCCTCTGGAGTGCCTTGTTAGACCAATTGATTGTTGAGCTACTTTCATTAAGCTGCGCAAGGCATCATTAACAGATGCGTCATCAGGAAACACTGCAGCTACATCAGGACTCAGAAGAACGAGATTTGTTCCCTTTTTGTATTCCTCAAAATATTTACCCCTTATTCCTTTGCCCAAATCTTCTCGCCTATATTCCTTACGCATTTCTTCATTTTCAACCTTCTTCATATATTTTCCTTTCTTGTCTTGTTGTGCGTCTTGCACTTATTATTCTTAGCTTTTTGAAATTTGCACTTGATTTTTTCGGATCCCATTCAAATTCCATAATTTTAATTGCGATGGTTTTGATTTATTTCTTTATCTTACTTACAATTATAGCACAATAATCAATTAGGCACAACTATTTTTTGGTCTCATATCGGGGGTGAACACAGATGAAACACAGATTTTTTAATTATCTTAACTACATCTATAGTTTATCTGTGGTTTCATGTAATGTCTGAATCACAGACAATCCAAGAAAATATTTGCCAAAAGACAATCAAAATAATTATCATTTATAAATGAGGCTTTCAACTAAGGGAAGGTATGCTACACGAATAATGCTTGAGATTGCAAAGCATTATGGGAATAGCCCAGTGCATCTGGATGAGATTGAGGAAAGACAGGGGATTTCCAAAAATTATGTGGAAAACCTCTTAAGGGTCTTAAGGAAAAAAGGGTTGGTTAGTTCAATAAAGGGCCCTGGTGGTGGATACATCCTAACCAAAGAGCCCTCTTTGATAACTATAGGCGAGATAATCACCTCAACTGAGGGCCCGGTTGAGCTGGTTAAATGTATAAGCGATAAAAATTTCTGTAGTAGAATAGAGGGTTGTATTGCTAGGCTTCTTTGGAAAAGGGCGTCAGGAAGGATAAGCGAGGTTTTTAATTCCATAACCTTGGATGACCTCTGTTTTGAGGAAAAAAGGGGAATAATAAAAGAAGAAAGGATAGGAAAGCAGGAGGCAAAAGAGCACATTAAAAGAATTTTGGAAATGATAAACAATATGCTTATCTTTCTTGAAAAAGGCTTTATGGATAATTCAGAAGAAGCCCTAAACCGGGCAAGGAGCATCGGAAGAAGGATAGATATACAATCCTTTGATTTAGGCAATTTATTAGAGAAAAGCAATCTCTCTTCCTTAATTCTCATTCCATCCTATCTTGAGCGAATAGGGGATAGCCTGGAAAGCATCTCTTATTCTATTAAAACAAAGATAGAAAAGAAAATTTTTTTTCCAAAAGCAACGGTTAATGAAATAAAAAGCCTAATTGAAGGGATGGAAAATTCTTTAAAATCTCTCATAAATTATTTAGAAAACCCCCAAAAAACCCTTTTAAATACTATAAAAGAGACAAAGAGCCTCCTTTCTCTGATTGATAAATATAGGGCATTGCAGGAGAAAGGATTAAAGCCGAGCCCTTCCCTTATCTATCTGGACATTATGGATTCCTTTAAAAACGCCTTTGAGCATACGATTAGGCTTTCAAAGTGTAAAGGGATTAGGGTTTTATTTTAAAGATTTTTTACATTTTACAATTTTGACAAAACATTTTTGTTTATGTATAATTCTTAATAGCTTCCTAATATAATTGCGAAAAAATGCGTGAAATAAATAGTGAGTTGTTAAAAGAAATTACCGATAAAATTGTAAGTAATTTTAACCCTTATAAGATTATTCTTTTTGGTTCCTACGCTTATGGCCAACCTAAAAAAGGAAGCGATCTTGATTTCTTTATTATTAAAGATTCCGATCTTCCCCGCCATAAGCGCTCAATAGATATCCGTAAATTATTTTATGGATATCTTATCCCAATGGATATTTTAGTTTATACAAAACAAGAAGTTGACTATTGGAAAGATGTAAAATGCTCCTTTGTTCATAGAGTTATGAAAAAAGGCAAGGTTATTTATGAACAAAAAGATCCAGCTTGTAAATGAATGGTTTAGAAAAGCAGAAAACGACCTTGTATCTGCCGAGGCGATTATGAAATTAAGCTCTCCACCAACCGATACGGTATGTTTTCATTCCCAACAATGTGCAGAAAAATACCTTAAGGGATTTTTAGTATTCTATGAGGTTGAGTTTGAAAAGGTGCATGATATTCATGAGTTATTAGATTTATGCGCTCAAATTGATCGCTCGTTTGAATCTTTAAGAAACATTGCTGATATTTTAAATCCATTTGCGGTTGCTATAAGATATCCAGATAATAATTTCTTTTGTGAATATTCTATAGAAGAAACAAATGAGTCTATTTCACTTGCTAAAAAAGTTAAGTGTTTCGTTTTGGAAAAACTAAAAGATAAATTGTAATTGCGGGATTTAGGTTTAAGCCATTGGCAATTCCAGCCTGTATTATGGCTCTTTTGCTATTGCTAGTAGCACCCTTATGCCTTCTTTTAGACCTTGAGAAGCCAATCCGCTTTCTCTATATCCTGAACCCATTTTTCTTTAACTATCGTTCTCCGGTCTCCTGGGGTGCCTGGCTGATGGTTCTTTATCCCTTAGCCTGCCTAATCTACCTTTATTATCTTAGTAAAGGTGATGAGCTTAAGGCCGGGATATTAGGGGGGATTACGGTTCCTCTGGCTCTTTCAGTCCATGCCTATACCGGATTCTTCTTCGCTTTAGTAAAAACAAGGAGCTATTGGAATACTGCCTTAATGCCTGGATATTTTCTTACCTCAGCCATCCTTTCGGGTATAGCACTTCTGATGATTGTAATCCTGGTGAGGAACAAAGAGAAGGAGGTAAGCCTGATTGATGACTTGAGGAAGATCCTTGTGCCGGTGATTGCAATTGACCTTTTCTGGGCATTCTCCTGGATCCTTGTCCTTTTCCATGGCATGGCTGATGCAAGGACAGCCACCCTCCATACCATCTCTGACCCCTTATGGTGGTTTGGCGAGGTTATTCTGGGAATGGTCATCCCCTTGCTAATCCTTTCCCATCCAGCAACCAGGAAAGAGCCATTTTGGATAAAGACAAGCTGTCTTTAGAAAAGCTTACTTCTATACCCACAACCTGCCTTCAATGCAATATTGAGGATGGTCTTCTCTGCTTTGTTAAGGATGGAAGGCTCGTAAAAATAGAGGGAAATCCAGCCCATCCGGCAACGAGGGGAAGAATCTGTGCCAAGGGAAATGCTGGGATAAATACCCTCTATAGCCCGGAGAGAATCCTCTATCCCTTAAAGAGGGTTGGAAAGAGGGGGGAGGGAAAGTGGAAAAGAATAAGCTGGGATGAGGCATTAAATGAGGTTTCGGAAAAAATAAGGGAGGCAATAAAAATAGACCCTAATTCTATTATGTTTCACTATGGAAGGGATAGAACGCATGGATTTACCAAAAGGTTTATGGCAGCAATTGGCTCTGCTACCATGGGAAATCATGCCTCAATCGGCGAGTCATCAAAGCATGAGGGGCTGGAAAGGGCATGGGGGCCTGGTATTGAGACACCCGACTTTGAGAACACCAAGTATATCCTCAATTTTGGCAGCAATATCTTTGAGGCGGCTTACCATAATCCATATAGCCAGAGGATAGTAGATGGCCGGGTAAAGAACCATGCCAAGCTGGTTACCTTTGATGTCAGGCTTTCTAATACCGCAGGAAGGTCAGATGAATGGTTTCCTGTTTTT
>JBFMED010000103.1:0-3368 GCA_040753475.1 bacterium | reverse complement strand
AATGAAGCTTACAGTAGATGACCTAAAGAGGATAAAGGAAGAGCATAAGGCGGTATCTACCTTAAGAGAGGGAGGTCAGAGGGCAAAGATTACAGTCCATATGGGAACCTGTGGGATTGCTGCTGGTGCAAGGAATGTAATGTCTGCGATAATGGATGAGATAGCGACAAGAAATATCACGGATATTATTATAACAACATCCGGGTGTGCAGGAATGTGTTCAAAAGAGCCTATGATTACAATTGAGATTGTGGGGAAAAGCCCTGTTAAATATGGACCACTTGATTCTGAAAAGACAAAAAGGGTTTTTGATGAGCATATAATCAATGGAAATATCCTGGCTGACTATGCCATTGGCATTGGTTGTGAGACAACATATTGATAGTTAACGCACTAAATCTCCACAAAATGATTTAAGATTTTAGATTTATGATTTTAGATTTTCAAGATGTAAGATTTTAATCATAAATCCAAAAATGTTAAATAAATCTTAAATTTCCATAGTGTTAGATAACGATAGGTTCTATTCTAGGTCTGAATGGATAAAATCCCTCCAATCAATTGGTTGCATCTTTAAATTTCTTCTCCAGACAGAAGCTAAAGGAAAATGTAGCCATCTTAGGTTAAAATTTTACACCCTGCCTCGATTATATTCATTGCCAACAATTGTTTTATTTAATTTTTCCATAGCCCATAATTTTAAACAAAACAAAACCTTTTGTCAAATTTTATCTTGTTTGCTATAATAAGCTAATTTAATGAGGAATATAGAAAAAGACCTTGCATCTCTTATGACAAAGGAAAGGCTTTTTCATATTCAAGAGGTAAAAAGGATTGCTTGTGAGATTTCACATCATTACAATGTTGATAAGGAAAAATTAGAGCTCGTCTCCTGCCTCCATGATATTGCCAAGGACATTCCAAAGAATGAGATGAAAAGCCTTATCAAAAAATATAAAATAGAGCTTGATAGAATAGAAAAAAAGGAACCAGGGCTTTGGCATGGAGCAATTGGTGCTTGTATGGCAAAGGAAAGATTTAATATTGAAGAGGAAGAAATTCTTAATGCAATAAAATTTCATTCAACAGGAATGCCAAATATGCCTTTGCTTTCAAAGATTCTTTATATCGCTGATTACCTTGAAACCTGTCCAGATGGAGAGTTATTGGAAAGGGCAAAAAGGGATATTGAGGGTGTTTTAAGGGAGGTTACAAAGAAAAAAATAGAATATGTCCTTAAAAAAGGCTCTCTTCTTCATCCAAGGACAGTTTCCCTGTGGAATAGTATATGTACCCAAAAAGCATAGCAAAAAAGGTAGTTAAGGCAGCTTTTTCAAAGAAGGCAGAGGATATAAAGGTTTTTAATATAGCCAAAAAATCCGGCATATCAGATTTTCTTATTATTCTAACATCGCGCTCTGATGTTCAAACAAGGGCAATTATTGAGGAAATCTATAAAGCAATAAAGAAAAATATAAAACCCTTACATATAGAAGATGCAAAGGGGTGGACGCTTATTGACTATGGAAGCGTTATTGTTAATATATTTGAAGAAGAATACAGGTCTTTTTATCAGCTTGAGATATTATGGGCAGATTGTCCCCTAGTTGAAATATGAAAATTTACAATTATTTATACCAAGCGGTATATTTTTTACTGGTGCACTAGTGCTCTAGTGACTATTTATTAGGGTGGAATGAATTTGAAACAGCGTATGTGTTTAGCTAGGTGAGAATAAAATGGGAAATAGGCACTTAAGGCACAAAGGCACAGAGTTTATTTGTTACTTGCTTTCTTTGTGCCTTTGTCCCTTTGTTCCTTTGTGCCTAGCTATAGGGTAGCTAAACATATACGAAACAGCTAAACACATACCTGACTTCTATTATTTAAACTACCACCACCCTATTTCTTCCTTCTTGCTTTGCTTTGTAAAGGCATTCGTCAGCCATTTTTAAAAGCCCTTCAGGGGAATTGGCTTGTGGGAAAAAGGAAACGCCAAGGCTTGCAGTAAGAAAGAATGGTTTTTCTTCCATTGTCATTTTGTGCTCTGCAATATTCCTTCTTATCCTCTCGGCAATTTCACCTGCTACATTTATATTTGTCTCTGGAAGCAAAATGCCAAATTCATCTCCCCCAAATCTTCCAACAATATCTTCCTTTCTCACACTTTTTTCTATTAAATGTGCAATGGTTTTTATAAGCCTGTTGCCTTGATTATGCCCAAATGTATCATTTACATATTTCAATCTATCAAAATCAAGCATTATCATAGAAAAAGGCTTGTTGTCCTTCTGATGTATCTCAAATTGTTTGTCCAAAGAAGACCTAAAAAATCTAAAGTTAAAGACACCGGTAAGCTCATCCTTTGTAGCCATTTCTTCTTCCTTTAAAAATAGCCTTGCCCTCTCAACTGCCATTGATAGCTGGTCGGTTAATATGGATAAAATCCTTCCCGATGTAGGCGAGAATGATGTCTTTGTGCTTGCTATCGAGAAAACACCAATTATCCTTTTTTTCTCCATAATTGGTGCACAAATGTATGAGATAATTTTTTCCCTTCCTTTTCCCTTCTCTCCTATTGTCTCAAGCTCAACAACCCTTTTTATCCCCTTTTTCCTTATGGGATTAAACCTTAACCAATCGTTTAACATCCTCTTTTTTAAACCCTGTATCTTTTGAGATGAAGATAAATCCAATGTTTTCACTAGCCCTTCAAACCCCTTCTTTCTTAAAATGATATAGCCTGCAAGGGAATAGCCAAAATAATCCTCTGCTTCTTCAAGGGATAGCTTAAATAATTCCTTTTCATCAAGGATATTTGCTAAGCTTGAGCTAATTTTATATAAAAATGAAAGCTCCTTTGTCTGCGATCTTAATTCCTCAAGCTCCAAAGCCTGCTTTTTTAACTTCTCAAGGCTTTCCTTATGAACTGCCTCTTGTTTCTTATCCTTTATCTTCTTTGCCTCCTCATAGAGGGCGGCAACATCCTCCATTTTCTGCTTTATCCGTAGTAGCGCCTCAATCTTTTCCTTTTGCTCTCCTAATTCATCAATCTCTGTCTTTGGCTTTTGTTCCCTTAATCTTTGCAGGGTCTCCTTTTGTCGGGCAAGCAAAGAGACCTCCTCCCTTATCTTTTCCCTCTTTATTGCCTCAATCTCTCCTTGCAATTCTTTTATTTTCTCATCCTTCTTTCTTCCCTCCTCTCTTTCTTTCAGAAGCTCCTCTGTTATATTGCTTGGTGGCTTTTCTGCCTCAATCATACCCATTGCCTCTTCCTTAAATTTCTCTATTACCTCTTCTTCAATTTTAGAAATCCCAATATCCTCCTTTTTCTTTAGCTCCTCTTTTAAAATTAAAAGCTCTCCCTC
>JBFMED010000102.1:0-2625 GCA_040753475.1 bacterium | reverse complement strand
ATCATAAATCTTAAATCCTAAATTATTATAGGGTGGATGAACTTAGAACAAATGAACACATATCAGCATACGATAAATAAAGAGGTATCCCTCTCTGGTATAGGGCTACATACAGGACAAAATATTACCATAGCCCTTAAACCAGCCCCTCCTAATACAGGCATTGTTTTTATAAAGGATGATGTAAAAATCCCTGCAAAGCTTTGCTATGTTTCATCATCATACAGAGGGATTTCTTTAAAAAAAGATGGGACAGAGATTAGGACAATAGAGCATCTTTTGGGTTCTTTATCTTTTTTTTTCATTACAAACCTATTTATAGAGCTTAATGGACCTGAGATACCCATTATGGATGGAAGCAGTCTTCCCTTTGCTCTGCTTATAAAATCTGCGGGTATAAAAAAGCAGGATGGAAGAATGAAATATCTCTCTTTTACAAGTCCTGTTGAGATAAAGGAGGATGGAAGGTCTATCTCTATTCTTCCCTATAATGGGTTTAAGGTATCATATACAATTTCTTTTTCCCATCCTGTTGTAAAGGAACAGTCATTAGAACTTGAGATAGATGAAACATCTTTCATAAAAGAGATAGCTCCCGCAAGGACATTTGGTTTTCTTGATGAGGTCAATAGCCTTCGGCAAGCAGGTCTTATTAAGGGTGGTTCTCTTGAAAATGCAATTGTTGTCTCTGATGATGAAATTATTAACGAGCCATTAAGGTATGAAGATGAATTTGTCAGACACAAGATTCTTGATTTAATTGGTGACCTTTCCCTTCTGGGCATTCCATTAAAAGGTCATATTATTGCCAATTGCTCGGGACATTCCTTAAATATAAAATTGGCAAGGAGGATAGAGGAGATGGTAAAAAAGAATGAGGGTATAGTAATAGGGGAAGGAAGGATGGATATAAAAGAAATCCTTGGAATAATTCCCCATAGGTATCCATTCCTTCTTATTGACAGAATCCTTGAGATAGAGCCAGCGAAAAGGGTTGTTGGGATAAAGAATGTAACAATGAACGAGGAATTTTTTCAAGGACATTTTCCAGGAAATCCGGTTATGCCAGGTGTTCTCGTTATTGAGGCAATGGCTCAAACAGCGGGTGTTTTGCTTCTTTCAGAGGAGGAAAATAGGGGAAAGCTGGTATATCTTGCTGGCCTGGATAATGTCCGATTTAGAAAACCAGTTATCCCCGGGGATCAAATAAGGTTTGAGGCAATACCTGTAAAGATTAGAAAAAAGGTAGGTATGGTTGAAGTAAAGGGATGGGTAGATGGCGAGCTGGTTGCCGAAGCAACCCTTCTCTTTTCTCTTGGTGTTTAGAGGGAAAGTTCATAGGGTCTATTACTTAAATTATAGTTAACGCATTAAAATGATTTTAAGATTTTAGATTTTATTAGATGATTGTTTTTTTAAATCATAAATCTTAAATCATAAATCTTAAATTTCCATACAATGGTTTATCTTGACAATATAGCGACAACACCTATTGACCCAAGGGTTCTTGAGGAGATGCTTGTATATCTTAAAAGCGAATTTGGAAATCCATCAAGCATTCATACACTTGGGCAAAGGGCAAAGAATGCCATTATTTGCGCAAGGCAAAGGGTTGCCTCTTTGATTGCTTCCAAACCAGAGGAAATTGTTTTTACCTCATCAGGAACAGAGGCAAATAATCTGGCAATAAAGGGAATAACAAAGGCTTTTTCAAAAAAGGGAAGGCATATCATCTCATCATCTATTGAGCATATATCCGTTTTACATCCCTTAAGGACACTAGAAAAAGAGGGGTTTGAAGTAACATTCCTTCCTGTTGATAAAAGGGCAAGGGTAAATCCAGATGATCTAGGTAAGGCATTAAGGGATGATACTGTGCTTATTTCAATCCAGCTGGCAAATCCAGAGACAGGAACAATTCAACCAATTAGAGAAATTGCAGAGATTATAAAAGGTCGTTCTATAGCATTCCATACAGATGCTGTTTCAGCTTGTGGAAGAATCCCAATAAATGTAGATGAGCTATGGGTTGATGCTTTAAGCATATCTGCTCATCAATTTTATGGTCCAAAGGGAGCAGGTGGCCTTTATGTGCGCAAAGGAACAAGGCTATATCCTGAAATAGAGGGTGGAATCCAGGAAAAGGGAAGGAGGGGAGGGGCAGAGAATGTCTCATCTATTGTAGGAATGGGAAAAGCAGCAGAGCTTGTAGAGAAAGAGATGGAAGAATGGAATAGAAACATCTTAAAGCTACAAAATATGCTAATAGATGGAATGTTCAAAAATTGCGAGGGAATTTATCTTAATAGCCCAAAACAAGCCTTACCTGGGATAATAAACCTCTCCTTTGATTTTGTAGAGGGTGAATCGTTGCTTATTTCCCTTGATTTAGAAGGAATATGTGTTGCCTCTGGCTCTCCCTGTGTTTCCTCAACCCTTAAAGCCTCCCATGTCCTCTCTGCTATGGGTATAGATCCTGTTTTAGCACATAGCTCCTTGCTATTTTCTTTAGGAAAGGAGAATAGAAAGAGCGATGTAGAGCATCTTTTAAATGTCTTTCCTTCAGTTCTTAAAAGGCTTCGTCTAATGTCTCCCCTTCATAAATAGTGTAGATAATAAATTGAA
>JBFMED010000101.1:0-9264 GCA_040753475.1 bacterium | reverse complement strand
AGAAGATTCTCAATGATATCTCAAAAATCGGCCTACAAGAAGAGGATGAGAAAATAGCCCTTTTTAAGATAATAGAGGCATCTGTTTCCTTTCTAAATGGAGACAGCGGCTTTATTTATCTTTCAAAAGATAAGGAAGGATTTATAAAAACAGTATCTTATGGAACGCTTGAGATTCCAAATAAAATAGAAATAGGAAAGGGAGGCATTGGTTGTGCTATTAGTGAAGAAAAACCCCTTATTTTATCAAGGAATGAATTGCCTGAGATAGAGGGTATAAGTCAAGCGATGATCGCACCTTTATATGATAAGATGGGTTTAGTGGGCATATTTGGTCTTGCGAGTTCAAATGCCGTATTTTCTAAAGATGACCTTTCTGTATTTTCACAAATACAGGCACAAACCAATCTCTGCCTTGAAATATTCAGGCTTTCCAAAAGTATCTATGAAGGTGTCCTTCTTTCTACAATCCAAACCCTCGTTTCTGTGGTTGAAGCCATTGATCCAAATCTTCGTGGTCATTCCTGGAATATGGCAAGGTATGCTGTAGCCTTGGCCTCTAAAATGGATCTTCCAAAGATTCAGATTGAGGCGATAAAATATGCCGGCCTTCTTCATGGCATAGGAAGGATAGGTATTCCTAATCGGATATGGAGAAAGGAGGGTCCCCTCACTGATGATGAATTAAAGGCAATGAGGGCACATGCAATCATTGGTGAAAAAATTGTAGAGAAGGCAGAATTTCCATTTGATGTAGCAAGCATTGTTAGATCCCACCATGAAAACTATGATGGAACGGGTTATCCCGATGGATTAAAAAAGGATGAGATACCAATAGGTGCGAGGATAATTGCCTTAGCAAATGCCTGGGAGGCAATGACAGGGGAGAGATCATATCGCCAATCAAAAACAATGGAAGAGGCAATTGTTGAGATAAAAAGCAAGAAGGGAACCCAGTTTGATCCTGAGATAACAGATATTTTTCTTTCTATGATGGAAAGATGAAAAAAAATCAAAAATCAAAAGTCAAAAGTCAAAACTACAACTTAAAACTCAAAACTATTTTTTTCTTCTTATTGTTTCCTTTTCTTGTCTTTTGTGAAGAAAAGATTCTTCTTTATAATCAGGATGCTAACCTTTATGTGTATTCTCCCTATATTCCAAATGAGGAATTTGTTTCTCTAGAAGAGGCTTCCTCTGCCTTTAAGGCAACATTTGATTTTAACCCTGTTATTCAAGAGGCATCTTTAAAAAAGGATGGGATAAAATGCTTTTTATGGGCTAATAAGAATAGGGCTATCCTTGATAAAAAAGAGATTATTCTTTCCTTTCCTCCTAAACTTATATCTTCCAAGATCTATGTTCCTATTGAGCTATTGAAGGCATTTGCTGAAAGGCTCAATATGGAATTAAGGCTTGACGATAAAAGGATAGTGATTGCAAAAAAAGGGGATCTTCTTGCTAATACAAAGGATGGCTTTTGGCATATTCTAAAAGATGGAGAAACCTTATGGAGGGTTTCTCAAAATTATGGTGTAGAGCTTTCCTCCCTCCTTTCCTTAAATAAAATCATTGACCCAAGGTTTGTTACGCCAGGAACAATGCTCTATATTCCCAATCCTGCTTTAAGCAAGAAAGATGAAAATCACGAACCCCTAACCCCGAATCCCGAATTAACAACCCCTATTTTAGAAAAAAAGCCAGAGGATAAATCCATTCTTCAAAAATATGGGATAAAAAAGATTGTCCTAGACCCAGGCCATGGAGGAAAGGACCCTGGTGCTGTGGGAAAAAGTGGGTTAAAAGAAAAGGATGTTGTCCTTGATATAGCCTTAAGGCTTTCAAAGGAGCTTAAAAAATCCCTTCCAGATACAGAGATAATCTTAACAAGGGATGCTGATTATTATATTCCCCTTGCTGAAAGAACAGGCTTGGCAAATTTTAAGAAAGCAGATCTTTTTATCTCAATCCATGCAAATGCCGCATTTTCAAGAGCCGCCTCTGGGTTTGAGGTCTATCACCTATCCGCTGTTGCCTCTGATAAATATTCAGAGGAGATAGCAGAGGCAGAGAATATGGTGGTAGAAAGGTTTAAGGAAAAAAAGTCTAGTTTAACCGAGCTTATCCTTAAAGATATTGCCCAAACTGAGTTTATCAATGAAAGCATTGACCTTGGTCTGCTTGTCCAAAATAAGGCATCTGACAGGCTTTCTATGAAGGATAGGGGTGTTAAGTCTGCATTTTTCTATGTTTTGCGTGATGCAAAGATGCCCGCTATTCTTATTGAAACAGGCTTTCTTTCAAATTCCGCTGAGGAGGCAAGAATGAAGGAAGAGGGCTTCAAACAAAGCCTTGTTAATGCTATATGTGATGCTATTGTTGGTTATAAGGAGCAATATGAAAAAAAGCTGGTTGAAAGATGAAATGGTTAGCAATTATCCTCTCTATTATCATCATTGCCCTTCTTATTGTTGTTTTCTTTCCAAAAAAAATAGAAATTTGATGTATCTTATCCTCCTTAGCATAATCTTCTTTCTGGTTCTTTTTCTTCCATTTTTAAATAAAAGGGTTGAAAGGAACCTTGAGGCTTTCTTTCTTATAATGGGCTCTTTTTCTATTTTTAATCTTTTAATCTTTGGAAAAGAAAGCCTTAATATCCAATTTGCCATCCATTGCTTAAAAGAGCCAATAATAATTAGCCTTGCTTGCCTTATATCAGGCTTATTATTTCATCATTTTCAAAATAGAATAAAAAATGGTGTTTTTGCATTAGAAAGAAGAATTGGTCTTTTCTTTCCATTCCTGTTAATTGTCTTTCTTGGTATTATCTCATCAATTATCACGGCAATTATTACAAGTTTAATATTAGTTGAGATAATTTATGATATTTCTATAAAAAGAAAGGAAAAAATTGCCTTTTGTGTTCTTTCTTGCTTCTCTATTGGCTTAGGAGCAGCCCTTACGCCTATTGGTGAACCTCTTTCTACCATTGCTATATCTAAACTAAAAGGGCCTCCTCATAATGCAGGGTTTTTCTTTCTATTTAACATCCTTTATCCCTACATTTTAAGTGGAATTATCCTTTTGGGAATATTGGGGGCATTTGTCTATAAAAGGGGAAAGACAGAGCTAGAAATTGAAAAGAAAGGGGAAGAAAAAAAAGAGATAAAAAGGATATTTATAAGGTCAGCAAAGGTCTATATTTTTATTATTGGTCTTGTTTTATTGGGAGAGGGATTTAAGCCATTTGTTAATCTTTATGTAAGCTCTCTTTTTCCCTTTATCCTTTATCTTATTAATATAAGCTCAAGCATCCTTGACAATGCAACCATGGCAGCCTGTGAGATAGGGCCACATATGAGCCTTTTTCAGATTAAAGCTTCTTTATTAAGCCTCCTTATAAGTGGAGGGATGCTTATTCCAGGAAACATTCCCAATATTATCTGTGCCGAGAGGCTTGAGATAGGAATGAAGGAATGGGCAAAAATTGGCATTCCAATAGGCATTATATTTCTAATAATCTTCTTCTTCATCCTTACTTAAAAAAAAGAAAAAGCAACTTTGCTTGACTTTTTAGGCATATTTTTGTAAAATGTTATAAATGACAGAGGATTGGCAAATAAATGTGGAAGTAAGAGCGGCTCTTGTAAAAAGATTTGTGGATACAAAAACGATTAATGTCTCAACGAGTAATGGTTGTGTTCTTATAAAGGGTGAACTAGGTTTTGTTGGACAAAATGTGGAAGAGGAGCATATTCCTCCTATCCTTTCAAAGATTGAAAAGGATATAAAATATATAAAAGGGGTAAAAGACCTTAAGATAAATTTTAAAGACTGGATAAAGGTTCAGGAAAGATGGATAAACCTCAAGGAACTTTAAAGGGAAAGCACCTTATTGGAAATATGCTTGTTGAAGCAAGGCTTCTTACAAAAGAAGGGCTGGAAAAGGCAATATTAGAACAAAAAAAGACAGCTGAACAATTTTCAAGGGTATTGATAAGATTAGGCTTGATAGAGGAAGAAGCCCTGGTTGCATTTTTAGGAAGCAAGTTTAATACCCCTTATATTGACCTTTCAAAAGCACCGATTGACATCCTTGCTGTTTCCCTTATCCGCCATGAAACAGCAAAGAGATACCTTCTCTTTCCATTTGCCAAGGAGGATTCTGTTTTAAAGATTGCGATGGCTGATCCCTTAAATGCCACTGTAATAAATGAGCTTGTTGTAGAAACAGGCTATCAGATAAAACCACATATTGCATCAGAGACAGGGATAAGAAATGTCATTAAAGAGTATTATGAAGCAGGGTTATTAGATGAAAAGAAGCAAGATAAAGAGAAGGTAAAGGAATTGCCAAAAAAGAAGGTTGAGGTCAAGGTTGTCTCTGATGAGATGAATATAGATAAAATCATGCGTCAAGGCTCTGAGGCACCTTTAATAAACCTGGTCAATCATCTATTAACCGAGGCGGTTAAGTCAAAGGCATCTGATATCCATATCGAACCATATGAGCATTCTTTAAGGATAAGATATAGAATAGACGGTATTCTCTATGAGGTTGCCTCTCCACCAAAAGAGCTTCTTCATCCGCTTATCTCAAGGGTAAAGATTATGTCAGAAATGGATATTTCAGAAAGAAGGCTCCCTCAGGATGGAAGGGCAAAGATTAGGGTTGAAGGAAGGGAGGTAGATTTCAGGGTTTCAACACTTCCCACAAACTTTGGCGAGAAATCCGTGATAAGAATCTTGGATTCATCAAATTTATGCGTTGACCTTACTTCCCTTGGTTTTGAACCAGATGCGCTGAGTATATTTGAGAAGAACATAAATGTTCCCCATGGAATGATTTTGGTTACTGGACCAACGGGAAGTGGAAAGACAACAACCCTGTACTCTGCTTTAAGGAGCATAAATACACCCGATAAGAATATTGTTACAATAGAGGATCCCGTTGAATTTGTCCTTGCCGGCGTTAATCAGGTTCAGGCAAAGCCCGATATTGGATTTGATTTTGCATCAGGTTTAAGGTCATTTATGAGGCAGGACCCCGATATTATTCTGGTTGGTGAAATAAGGGACAGGGAGACAGCAGAGGTTGCCATAAATGCTGCCTTAACAGGTCATCTGGTTTTTTCAACCCTTCACACAAATGATGCAGCTGGTGCGGTAACCAGGCTGGTTAATATGGGGGTTGAGCCATTTCTTATTTCATCAACCGTGGTTATGGTGGTTGCCCAGAGGCTGGTTAGAAAGCTTTGTGATTGTAAGGTTGCTTATGAAGTTCCTGGAGAAAGCCTAAGAAGTATGGGAATAGATGTTTGGGAAAATGTGGTTACATTATACAAGCCTAATGGATGCGAAAAATGCGTGAATATTGGTTATAAAGGAAGGTCTGGTGTATATGAGATCCTTGTTGCAAATGAGCAGATTAAGGAACTAATTATCCATAGAGAATCATCCCATGTTATCTATAAATCTGCGGTTGATAGCGGGATGATCACATTAAGGGAAGCAGCGGTAAGAAAGGTTCTCTCTGGAGCTACATCTATTGATGAGATGATGAGGATAACCTCGGAAGCGTAATGAAGAAAATTGTAAATTGTAAATTGAAGGTGGAGAAAATTTACAATTTAAAATTTACAATTTAAAATTAAGCGAAGCGACTAAGATGCTTACAATGGAGTTTTTGGTGCATGAGATGGTTGAAAAGGGAGCCTCTGACATCCATCTTGTGATTGGCACACCATCACAACTCAGGATTGATGGTGTAATGATGCCGATTGAGGGAATGGAGCGTCTTATGCCAGATGCCTGTCAGCAGCTTATATACTCTGTCCTTACAGATGAGCAAAAAAGGAGGTTTGAGGAGGAGAATGAACTTGATATATCCTTTGGTGTCAAAGATGTTGGAAGGATAAGGATGAATGTCTTTAGACAAAGGGGAACAATCGGAGCAGCCTTAAGGGGAATTCCTAATGAAATTCCAAGCTTTGATCAGCTTGGCCTTCCTCCTGTGGTAAAAAAGATTGCAGAGATTCCCGTTGGCCTTGTCCTTGTCACAGGTCCAACCGGAACAGGAAAGTCAACCACCCTGGCTTCAATGATTGATTATCTAAACACAAACAAAAAGGCACATATCATTACGGTTGAAGACCCAATTGAATTTCTCCATAGACATAAAAATTGTATTGTTGTTCAAAGGGAGGTGGGAGCTGATACAAAGTCATTTGCAGCTGCTCTAAAGCATATGTTAAGACAAGACCCCGATATAATTCTTGTAGGTGAGATGAGAGACTTAGAAACAATCTCTGCTGCACTAACCATAGCAGAAACAGGCCACCTTGTCTTTGCAACCCTCCATACACCAGATGCCATTCAATCGGTAAATAGAATTATTGATGTCTATCCTGGCCATCAGCAACAACAGATAAGGGCACAGCTTTCTTTTGTTTTAAAGGCAACCATATCACAAGCCCTTATCCCCCATGCAAGTGGAAGGGGCAGGGTTGCTTGCTGTGAGATTCTTATTTCAACCCCGGCGATTGCAAATTTAATCAGGGATGGAAAGATTCATCAAGCATATACCATTATGCAGGCAGGAAAGCAATTTGGTATGCAGACAATGAATTCAGCCTTGACCGATTTATATAGAAAAGGAATGATTACTTATGAAAATGCAATGATTCATTCTCAAGACCCAGAAGGTCTTAAGAAGATGCTCACAGGAGGAGCATCTCCTGCACAAACAATGCTTAAGGCAGGAGGATATTAAAATTTAAGATTTATGATTTATGATTTAAGATTTAAGATTTTTTAGATTTATTTAATTGTTTAAATCTTAAATCCTAAATCTTAAATCATAAATTAAGATTATGGCGGTATTTAATTATAAGGCAAAGGATAATGCAGGCGCTCCTGTCTCGGGAAAGATAGAGGCGGCTAATCTAAAAGAGGCATTAGTCAAGCTTAGAGGCCAAGGCTTAAGGGTTTTATCAACCGAGCAACAAAAAGGGGGTCTTGCTATTGAAGGTCTACTTGGTAAGATAAATATCTTAGACAAGCCTGGTCTGGGAGATAGAGTTATCTTTTCTCGTCAGCTTTCAACCCTTATAAATGCAGGCATCCCGGTTGTTCAATGTTTAAATATCCTTGTTGAACAGGTAAAAAAGAAATCCTTTCAGAAGATATTAACAGATGTCCGAAGGGATATTGAGGGTGGTGAATTTATATCCAGTGCTTTGGCAAAGTATCCATCCTGTTTTGATCGACTCTATGTAAGTATGGTCAAATCTGGTGAGGTAGGTGGTGTTTTGGATGAGGTTTTGGAAAGAATTGCCACATACCTTGAGAACATTGCCGAGCTAAGGAGAAAGGTTATCGGTGCAATGGTATATCCTGCAATGATACTCTTTGTTGCCATTGCTGTTGTCACATTCCTTCTTGTATTTGTCATCCCAAAATTCAAGGAGGTATTTCAGATGTTTGGAGAAAAGCTTCCCAAACCAACCCAGATATTGATAAATATTTCTGACTTTCTTGTTCATTGGATATGGCTTGTTTTCCTTATAATATTTGTTATTGTTACAGTAGTCAATATAATCGTTAATCGGTCAGCTAAAGCAAGGCTCCAATGGCATCGTATTATCCTTAAAATTCCTTTATTTGGTGACTTATTTAGAAAGATAGCCATCGCCAGATTTACGCGCACTTTGGGAACTCTGGTAAGATCCGGTGTTCCAATCCTTGAAGCATTGGATATTGTTGCCCAAACATCTGGAAATAGGGTTATTGAGCTTGCTATCCTTGATGCAAGGAATGCTATCAAGGAGGGAGAGAGGATATCAGATCCCTTAAAGAGATCCGGTGTATTTCCTCCTATGGTTGTTCAGATGATCTCAGTAGGAGAGGAAACAGGTGCTTTGGATGCAATGCTATTTAAAGCAGCAGATTACTATGATCGGGAGGTCGATGCTACAGTGGCTGCTTTATCCTCTATTCTTGAACCAATGATGATTGTTATCCTTGGAGTAGTTGTTGGATTTATTGTTGTTTGTATGTATCTTCCAATATTTAGCCTTCCTGGGATGATAAAATAAGTCATGGGTCAGGAGTCAAAAGTCAGGAGTCAAAAACAATTTTTACCTCTTTTGACTCCTGATTCTTGACTTATGACTTATTTAGCTCCTTGTGTAGATAAATGCCCAATTAACCTTCCTATTCCAGATTATATTAGGCTGACAAATGAGGGGAGGTTTGATGAGGCATATTCCTTAATTGTCCAAGAGGCTTGTCTTCCCTCAATACTTGGAAGGATATGCTTTCATCCCTGTGAGGATGTCTGCCGAAGGGGTGATGTTGATGAAGCCATAAGCATATGCAATATCAAGAGGTTTTTGGGAGATACCATCTCATCCCTTCCAAAGCAAAAGGTATTTCAAAAAGAGAGGATAGCAGTTATAGGAGGTGGTCCATCTGGCCTCTCTTGTGCCTGGCATCTTCTTCAGCTAGGATACAGGGTTGATGTATTTGAAGAAAAGGAGTCTGCGGGAGGAATGCCTTATATCACTATTCCTTCCTGGAGGCTTCCTCTGGATATTTTAAAAAAGGAGATAACAAATCTTGTAGGTGCTGGTCTTTCTATAAAGACAAATAAAAGGTTTGGAGATGATTTTTCATTAGATGACCTAAAAAAAGAATACGATGCTGTTGTCATTGCTTGTGGTCTTCCCTTAAGCAGGGAGATAAAGGCAATTAAAGGTGATGATGTAATCTTGGCTTTGGAATTTCTTGAGGCAATAAAATTTAAAAGGGAGGTTTCTCTTAAAAAGAGGGTTTTGGTTATCGGTGGAGGCAATGTTGCCATTGATTGTGCTAGGGCATCTTTAAGAATGAAAAGGGATGTCTCTCTTGTTTGTCTTGAGGATTACGAGAATATGCCCTGTTTTAAAGGAGAAAAAATGGAAGCCGAAGAGGAAGGGGTAAAGATTTTGGGAGGCTTTGGACCAAAGGAATTAAGGAGAGAAGATGGAAAGATAAAGCAATTGGTATTTATGAAGGTCTTGAAGCTATTTGATGAAAATAAAAGATTTTCTCCTCAATTTAATGAAGCCAAGATAAAAACCTTTGATGTAGACACGATAATTATGGCGATTGGTCAGATGGCAGATTGGACGGTTTTAAAAAAGGGAGGTATTACCCAGGATATGTTGAAAGAAGATGGATTAAATGGCTTATTTGCCTGCGGAGATATTGTTTTAGGACCAAC
>JBFMED010000100.1:0-10147 GCA_040753475.1 bacterium | reverse complement strand
GATACCGGGGTGCTTCCAGGCCGGGTTGATTGTCCTCCAATATCAATAATTGAAGCTCCTTCCTCATCCATCTTAAAGGAATGGTCAATAGCCTTTTCTTTCTCTAAATATAGCCCACCATCTGAAAATGAATCAGGGGTTATATTTAAAATCCCCATAATGTGGGTTTTTTCGGAAAGGTCAAGGGTATATTTCCCTAGTGTAAGCTTCAATGTATGTGTATTGTGAATTTGAAATTTGGTACGTGTTTAGCTACCCTATAGCTAGGCACAAAGGAACAAAGGGGCAAAGGCACAAAGAAAGCAAGTAACAAATAAACTCTGTGCCTCTGTGCCTTTGTGCCTTAAGTGCCTATTTCCCATCTTATTCTCGTCTACCTAAACACATACGAAATTTGCAATTATTTTTTAATATTAAGGATATAGTTATGACCAGAGGGTCCTTCTGTTCCTGCGTTATTTGATACCTCAATAAGGAAATTTCCCTTTCCCGACCAGGCTATCCTTGCTCTCTTTATACCCTTTGTTTGGGCTAAAAGCTTAAGGTTTTCATTATATAGCTTTAATGAGGGTGATAGGTTTGATGTTTCATCAGAGGATGTAATTTCAATCTCAAATGTTCCATAATTTTCCATTACAAGCTTATACCAATCAACATCAACTGGCTTTACAGGAAGACCATCCCAAATAGAGGCGGGTATCTTTGCCTCTGAAATAACAGTGGCTGATGAAGGGTCATTATTTCGTTCATATCTATCAGGAGGAAGGGAAATTTTTCCCTTTTGAAAGATATAAGAAAGAAAGAGGGAGTTCTTATTTACAAGAATTGTAGGAGCCCTTTTTTCTCCCCCTGGTCTTTTTAATGTAACCTCTATTTCTATATCATCTTCCAACAGGTTGATATAGAAATTTTGGGATATGGTTATCTTGTTCCTGCTTGAATCCATAAGCCCTATTATTCCACCAACTTCAGGAGATATTACACCTGTCCTTGGGTTATATGTAGAGATAGAAAGCTCTGGTGCATAGGGAGATGGCCAGGTTTCGCTTGTTAAACCATTTTCATAAACATTACAGGATATATTTGTTGTAATAAATGGCTTTCCCAAAGAGATATTTGTATCCAGGGGATACCCCTTTGGAACAACAAATTTCCATTTTGCAAAGGTTTCCTCTTCTCCCTGAAGGGATACACCCAATTCAGCTTTTTTCCCATTTGATGTAAAAGAAATGGGTGTAAGAATCATTATTCTACAAGCCTTGTTTTTGCAATCTATCCCATTTTGATGGCCAAAGAGGCAAAGAGGCAATAGCCAATAGCCAATAGCCAATAGCCATAATTTCCTTTTTCTCATCTTGTATTTTTTTTCCTCCTCCTTAAAAAATCTTCTACTATTGCAAGCTCATCCCTTGTATTTATTCCCATTACCTCCATTTCATCCTCTGTTTCCAACAAAGAAACTTTTTTTTCCATATCCGAAAGCATCTTAAATGCATCTGTAAGGTAATATTCTCCTTGCTTGTTTTTATTGTCAAGCCTTTCCAAACAATCAAATATCTTCTCATTAAAACAATACACCCCAGAATTCACCAAATTTATCTCCTTCTCTTTCTTGCTTGCCTCTTTCTCCTCCACAATCCTGACTCCTGACTCCTGACTCCCGACTCCTGACTCCTGACTCCCGACTCCTGACTCCTGACTCCCGACTCCTGACTTAATTATCCTTCCATACCCCTTTGGCTCTCTCTTCCTTACCGCCAGGATTGTGGCATCTGCCTTTTCTTTAAGATGAAGATTTATTAGCCTTTTTATTGTTTTTTTAGAAACAAAGGGAACATCTCCTGGTATAACAACAAAATCACCTTTAATAAAGGGCTTTGCACAAAAGAGGGCATTTCCGGTTCCCAAAACACCCTTTTGAAATGCTATTTTTCCTCTATTCCCTATTAAATCACAGATTTCCTTGCAACCCTCTTGAACAACAAATACCCGATTTTTAAAGAAAGATGTTGCCTCTATTAAATAAGAAAGAATGGGCTTTCCCATTAAAGGATGAAGCAATTTTGTTGTCTTTGATCTCATCCTAATGCCTTTACCTGCGGCTAAAATTACAGCCGCATCACAGCTTTCCATATCGCTTGCGTTCTGCCCTTAATCTTTTTCTAAGCTTTTCGTATTTATGCTTTCTTATCTTTTTTCTCCTTTTTTTAACAACGCTACCCATAAATTCTCCTTGTCAAAAAACTAGTTTTATTATATAATCTTTTGTTTAAAATGTCAAAGATAATTGCTAGTGCGGCAATAAGGGGGGCACATAAGATTGCTAGAGAGGCAGAAACCCGCCTGTTTAAGGCAATTGATCAATTTAGACCAAACCAAAATGTTGAATTCCCAAACACAGGCTATTATTTGCCGATTATCTATGCAATGACCGGTATTCCGGTAAAGACCCTCTCTGATTGCGAAAAAATATTAAAGATGGCAAAGGATTTGCTTCCAGAGGTTCCCGCAAAACACATTAACCTTCCATACCTTGGAGAAACCCTAGATGCTGGAATGGCAACCTTATGGAATGAGGAGATCATTGAGGTATTAAAATACCTTGAGGATCCTTGTCCATACCTAATCGCACCCTCGCCCAATGAAACCCATTTATATATCGGTGCAGCCGATGATAAGATTATGAGGGAGAGGGGTATTGAGTTTGTTGATGGCTCTGCCCCTGGTTTTGCTGCTTGTGCGGGTTGTTGCCCTGATAAAGAGACCGCCGCTAAACTGGCAAGGGAACTCCAGGAAAAGACCTTATATGTCTTCTTGCATGCAGAAAATAATGGCATTTCAATGGCAGAGCAATTAAGGGAGGCGGATGTCCAATTGGGATGGGAAACTAGGCTTGTCCCATTTGGCAAGGATATTTACTCTGCTGTTTTTGCTTTGGGTTTTGCATCTCGTGCGGCAATGTCATTTGGTGGGGTCTCTCCGGGTGACTATCGGAGAAATCTCTTATACAACCGGCATCGGGTATTTGCCTTTGTCCTTGCCTTGGGTGAGGTCTCTGATGAATGGTATGCCACAGCAGCAGGGGCAATAAACTATGGATTTCCGGTTATCTCATATACACCAATCCCAGAGATTCTTCCTACCGGTGTTTGTATGTATGAGCATGTTGTTTCAAATGTCCCCTTTGACAAAATGGTAGAAAAGGCGATGTTCGTCAGGGGGCTTAAGGTAATTACGGCAAAGATTGACCTGCCTGTTTCCTATGGACCTGCCTTTTCGGGAGAAAGGATAAGAAAGGAGGATATGTTTGTTGAGATAAATGAGATGAGAACCGGCAAACCTACCCTTGAATATGTAACCACAAAGCCAAGCAATGAGGTAGAGGATGGAAAAATAGAGCTTATAGGCCCTGACCTTGATGAAATAGAAGAGGGTGGAAGTATGGCATTAGGCATCTGGGTTGAGGTAGCCGGGGCAAGGATGCAGAAGGATTTTGAGCCTATATTAGAGAGGCATATCCATGAATCGTTAAATGCCGCCTCGGGTGTTTTGCATATGGGGCAAAGGGATATAGGCTGGATAAGGATAAACAAAGAGGCATATAAGAAGGGCTTCAGGCTACATCACATTGGAAAGATAATCTACGCTAAATTTCACCATGAGTATTCGAGTATTCTTGATAAGGTTTCTGTATTTCTCTATACAGAGGAGGAAAAGATAAAGGAATTAAGGGAGATTGCCAGAAAGGTTTATCAGGCAAGGGATGAGAGGATGGCGGGATTAACCGATGAGGGTGTGGATGTCTTCTATTCCTGCACCTTATGCCAATCATTTGCTCCAAATCATGTTTGTATTGTAACCCCTGAGCGTTCTGGCTTATGCGGCGCATATAATTGGCTTGATACAAAGGCAGCCCATCAAATCTCACCCACAGGACCAAATCAACCTATCGAAAAGGGAAATTATATTGATGAAGGTCTTGGGCAATGGGATAATGTGAATAGGGCAGTCTTTGAAAGGTCTCACAACAAGATTGAACGAATGTCTGCCTATTCAATAATGGTTGACCCAATGACCTCTTGCATAACCGGTGATTCTTGTGTCATTATTGACAACAATATTATTTCAATTGGCGAGTTTATTGATAAAAATCATGGAAAAGAGGATTATGCTAAATCCTCCTGCTTTACTTTAAATGAAGGGAGGGTAAAAGGGGAAAATCTTGTGGCAATTCAAAGGTTTGTGTATAAAAAAGGCTTAGTAGAAATAAGGACAAAATCCGGGGCAAAACTTACCTTAACTCCAAATCACAGAATAGCGATTGATAGACCCTCTGGGATAACCTGGATTCCAGCTGACGAGATTAAGAAGAATGATAAAATAATTTCTTTGAAGAATTTAGAGATAAAGGAAGAAATTCCAGAAATAGCAGAAAAAAAGCTTTTATGCGAAGATCTTTTCTATATCCTTGGTCTTATTGCATCTGATGGCTCGGTAACCCATCGCGGAAGATCTGAATATATAATAAACTTCATCAACACCCAAAGGGAATTGCTTGAGGAATATATAAGAATCTACAAGGCATTGTTTCCCTCAAAAAACATTGGTTTAAGAAAGAAAAGAAATGTTCCTTCTTCGATTAAAGGAAGAATTATAAAAGGAACAATAGATTGCTATGATGCCTATACAAATAATCATATTCTGGGAAAGCTTTGTGAAGAATTTGGAATAAAGGTGGGCAAGAAGGGGGATTGGGATTTAGAGAAAATAATTAGATTGCCCAAAATATTTATTGCCTCATTCTTAAGTGGCCTATTTGATGGTGATGGAAGTATTAGAACAAGGAAGTATGAAGGTAAATGGGATGTTTCTGATGCATATTTTTGTATTGAGGATGAAAAAGCTGCTTTTGATCTTGGATTGATGTTAAAGAGATTTGGAATTATTGGAAATATAAGAAAGGCTAGTTCGGTTTATAAAATAGAGGTCTATGGCGATAATTTGAAAAAGCTTTGTGATATTCTTTCCTTAAGGCATCCGAGAAAGAAAGAGATTTTAGAGAGAATAAGAAACCTTGAGCCCTGCGGAAAAACCCAGAGTGAGATGCTGCCTTATTCTGTAGGCAAAGCTATTGCACAGATTCCCGAAAGCAAAGAGATTCTTCCTCCCTCTACATTGTTTTATTACAAAACAGGAAGGTCAAGACCAACATTAAAAAATGTAGAAAAGATAATAGAAGCATCTCGCTTGAAATTTTTAAACTCAATGATTAACTCTGATTTCTTCCTTGATTCTGTGGTAGGGATAGAAAAGATACCTCCTAAAGAAAGATATGTTTATAACCTTACCCTTGACTCTACCCATTGCTACTTTGCCAATTCATTACTTATCCAGAATTGTGGCTGTTTTGAGTGTATCTCGGTTGTCCTTCCTTCGGTTTCTGGGATTATGATTGTGGATAGAGACCATTCTGGGATGACACCCTGTGGCATGAAATTCTCAACCCTGGCAGGTTCTGTAGGCGGTGGTCAGCAAACCCCAGGATTTACTGGCCATTCAAAATTCTATATCGGCTCAAAGAAGTATCTTAAGGCAGAGGGTGGAATAAAAAGGCTTGTCTGGATGCCTCAGAAGCTAAAAAATACAATGGCTGATGTCTTAAAAAGGAGGGGTGAAGAAGAGGGAATTCCCGACCTCTTTGACCTGATTGCCACAGAGGAAGCTACCATTTCTGAAGAGGGTGTATTAAGCTGGTGCAAAAGAATGAATCACCCTGTCCTAAAAATGGAGCCGATAATATAAAAATTCAAAATGCAAGTATGTGTTTAGGTATCGCGGTAAGGATTTATTAAAATCATAGCCTAATACTTGGTTCAGGAGAAATAGAGAGAGGGAAGGGAGGTTCGTTATTTCTAATCTTTCTTAAAAGAGCAGCTGCTATCATTGCTCCATTATCTATACATAGCCTTTTTGAGGGGAAGAATATAGGGATTTTTCTTTTTTCTCCCTCTTCTTTTATTCTCTCCCTAAGCAGGGTATTACAAGCAACCCCACCACCTAAAATAATGCTTTTTGCATCCTTATAAGAGAAAGCTTCTTTAACCCTAATTATCAAAGCCCTTATTACAGCCTCCTGAAAAGAACAAGCAACATCCTCTTTTGAATAGCCTTTATTGTCCCTTAAATAATAAAAAACAGCAGTTTTAATCCCTGAAAAGCTGAAATCAAATCCTTTCTTTTTTATCTTAGCAATGGGGAATTTTATGCTTGGCTTTCCCTTTTTAGAAATCTCATCTATGATTGGTCCACCAGGGAAAGAAAACCCAAGAAGCCTTGCCACCTTATCAAACGCCTCTCCCACAGCATCATCAAGGGTTCTTCCCAGGCTTTCATATATCCCCCAATCCTTGATATATACAAGATCAGTATGGCCACCTGATGTAATAAGCCCTATGCCAGGAAGAGGAATGTTTCTATTTTCAATCAAGGGAAGGGAGAGATGTCCATCAAGGTGGTTTATCCCATACAATGGGACATTTAAAGAAATACTTAACCCTTTGGCGAATGAAATGCCTACAAGAAGAGAGCCGATAAGCCCAGGTCCATATGTTACCCCAATTGCCTTAATATCACTAATTTTAATATGGGCATCCAAAATTGCTTTGTCAAATACCGTCCTTATCCTTTCAAGGTGTGCCCTAGATGCAAGCTCGGGAAAAATTCCTCCCCATTCTTTATGAATTGAATCCTGAGAAAATATGACACAGGAAAGGAGGTTGTAATTTTCGTCAATTACCGCAATGCTTGTCTCATCGCAGGAGGTTTCAATGCCAAGGAACATTATGAAATGAGGACTAAAGGCTGGCCATATTCAACGGGAAATCCCTCCTTTACCAAAACCTGAATGACCTTTCCATCCTGTGGAGAAACAACCTCATGTGGATGACCTACAACCATTATGGTTCCTATAGCCTGCGAAGATGAAACAATATTGTTTTCCTCTACTTTGGGATAAAAAATGCCAACCGTGGGTGATTTTATAACAATGGGAAGGTTTTTTTCCTCCTCTTGTATTGCTGGCAGGGGTGATAGGGATAGCTTTTTTATCTTGCACTCAAAATCACCATCCTTTACCTCCAATTCGAGGATTCCTGCTTTATTCATCAGGGTATTCAATTCCCTTATTCTTTCTTCTTTCATTTCTTTACCCTCTCTATGTAATTCCCTGTCCTTGTGTCAATCTTTACAACATCTCCTATTTCAATAAACAATGGAACAGAGATGTTTAAACCTGTCTCTGTAATGGCTGGCTTTGTTCCACCCGTTGCTGTATCTCCCTTAAATCCTGGCTCTGTCTCTTCTATTTTCTGCTCAACCACTATAGGAAGCTTTACTCCGACAACCCTTCCGTCATACTCAAGAAAGCCTACATTCATATTTTCTGTAAGATACTTTGCATTATCCTTTAGAATGTCCTTTCCTATACCTACCTGTTCATATGTCTCTGTATCCATAAAACAATATTCATCGCCATTCCTATAGAGATATTGCTTTTGTTTTTCATAGACCTCAACATGGGTAAATTTCTGCTCTGGTCTAAATGTGTATTCTGTTGTAGCATCTGTATTCCAGGATTTAAGCTTTACCCTTACAAATGCAGGGCCCTTCCCTGGCTTTATATGGGCAAAATCAACCACCGTGCATATTGAATTGCTAAATTCAATATGCTTCCCCGACCTTAAATCAACCGCTGAGATCATCTAATGCCTCCTTATAAACAGAAAATGTTTCTTTGTCAAACAAGACAAACCTTACCTCTTGTATTCCTTTTTCTTCCTTTAAAAAATCAGAAACCCCTTTCATCGCAACAGGTGCAGCCAATTCCTTTGGATAGCCATAAGCACCTGTAGATATGGATGGAAATGCGATTGTTTTTAAATTATTTTCTAAAGCAAGCTTTAAGCTCTCTTGATAACAGCTCTTTAAAAGGCTTTGTTCCCTATTTTTTCCACCCCTCCAGATTGGACCTACGGTATGGATAACAAATTTTGCCTTAAGGTTTCCACCCCTTGTAATGACAGCCCTTCCTGTTTCAAGATATCCTATCTTTTTTATAATCTCCTTGCATTCCTCAAGGATTTTTTCTCCACCCTTTCTATGGATTGCTCCATCAACCCCACCTCCACCCATTAAACTAGAATTTGCCGCATTGACAATTGCATCACAATCTTGCTCAGTTATATCACCAAGGATAATCTTTATCATCGTAAATCTAGCCTTTAATTCTAAAGTATATCAAAAAAAGCTTTTTTTGACAATTTTTTATAAGGCAATTCGCTCACTGTTTCTTAAACAGCTTCCAGGGGTTCTTTTTCAGGTCAGCTGATAGCTCTTCCAGGTTTTTTCCTGTATTTGAAAGAGATTTTGAGGCTTCTGTTATACTTACCGATCCTTTTTCTACCTCTTTAATTAACCTTCCTAAATCAGTCATAGCCTTGTTAAATGAAGAGGCGCCATCTGAGATGGATTTTTCATTTTTCTTTAAAATTGTATTCAGGTTATCAGCTGCTTCATTAAAGGAGGATATTGCCTTTTTTAACTCATCTGGCTTTACACCTTCCGTAATTTTAGAAAGACCTGCTGTGGCTTTATTAAATTGGGTTATACTATTTTGTAAATCCTCCTTATTTATAGATTTTGCTATTTTTTGTAAGGAAGCACTTGCTTCTTTTAATTCAACAATACAAGACCTTATGTTCTCCTTATTCTCTTTTGTTATCTCAGCAATAATCTTTGCCCCAATGGAAATGTTGTTGATTGCTTTAATAATCTCCTCTTTATTTCCCGATATAATCTCTGAGGAATCCTTTGTAATTTTAGCAAGGTTAGAAAGGGAGTTTTCAAGGTTTAAAAGCATCTCCTTTTCTCCCATAAGCTTGTCAAGGATGGTTACTGTTCGCTCCATCTTATAGACAACAACCTCAGACCTTTCAAGAATCTCAGAGACATTTACCGGGTTAATGCCGACCAGAAAATCGCCATTTTTTACTTTATAAGGGCTTTTTCCAAGGGTTATCTCAACATATTTCTCTCCAAGAAGACCTAGTGTATTTATAGTAATCATTGAATCGGAGGGAATCTCTATTCCCCTCTTTACCCATACCTTTACATAGACCTTGTTGTTTTTAAGATAAAGCCCCTTTACGCAGCCTGCATCCATTCCAGAGACCATTACAGGCGCACCATCCTTAATTCCAGATACATAATTGAACCTTATGGTGCAGGTATATCCCCTTTGGCCCAGCTTTACATCACCAATGGCAATAATAAGAAAACCCAATATAAAAAGGGCAATCCCCACTACCAGGCCTATCTTTAACTCATCCTTCATAAAATCCTAAATTCCCTCCCTCCTGTGATAAATTGCCTAAGATGGGGATTATTGCTTTGTTTTATTTCATCCTGTGTTCCCTCAATAATAATTTTTCCATCGCAAAGCATAGCAATCTTATCGGAAATATCATATGAAAGGGCTATATCATGGGTTACCACAATGGATGTAACATTAAGTCTATTTGAAAGGTCTTTGATAAGATGGCTTATCTCAGACCCTGTAATTGGGTCTATACCTGTGGTTGGCTCATCATATAAAATTATCTTTGGATTTGTAATAATTGCCCTTGCCAAAGCAACCCTCTTTTTCATCCCTCCAGAGAGGCTTACAGGATATAGGTTTTCAATATTAGAGAGACCAACCAGGGAGAGGCTGTGCTTTACTCTAGCCATTATATCGCTTTTATTTAAATTTGTATGCTCAATAAGAAAAAATCCAACATTCTCAAAGACATTCAGGAAATCAAATAGGGCAGATTCTTGAAAAACAACGCTAAACATCTGTCTTGTCTTCATAAGCTCGTCCTCTGAAAGGCTTGTTATGTCTCTTTTAAAGATAATTACCCTTCCCTTATCTGGTTTCATCAAGCCTATAATTATTTTCAAAAGAACGCTCTTTCCACAACCAGACCTTCCCAAGATAACATAGGTTTTTCCCTCCTCTATATTAAGAGATACACCCTTTAATACCTCATTTTTCCTAAAGCCCTTCCAAATATCTTTTATTTCAATCATTAAAATAAGATTACCGTAA
>JBFMED010000099.1:0-4443 GCA_040753475.1 bacterium | reverse complement strand
TTGGAAATCAGATACTTTGTGCTTTAGCCCTTAATCTTACAGGTTCTTTAAGGGAAGAGGATTTCCTTGCAAGATTTGGAGAGGAAGAATTTGTCATTATCCTTCCCTCGGCAGATAAGGAGGAGGGAATAATGGTTTCTGAAAGGATAAGAAAATGTATAAGCGAAGCCGTGCTTATTGAGAATACAGAGTCTATTACTGTAAGCATTGGAGTTTCATCATTTCCGCAGGATGGAAAGAAATTTGATGAAATTCTTCTCTGTGCAGACAAGGCTATGACCATTGCAAAGGAAAAAGGAGGAAATAAGACCATTGCATGGAAAAAATAATAAAATTTCCCTCTAAAATATTCATCATCGCAAACCGAATAAGATGGTTTGTTCTTGTTTTAACCATCCTTGTCCTTCAGATAAAATACCCAAATTGGACAAATAAACCAAACCTTTTCCTCCCCATCATTGTCCTTGTCCTGTATAACATTATAGCAAGAATCCTTATCTTAAAGAAAGAATGGGAAAATATAGCTTATGCTGAAAGCACCCTGGATGTAGTTTTTGTAAGCTCTATTATCTCAGGAACTGGAATAATAGAAAGCCCATTTTTTCTCTTTTATCTATTTCCTATTATCTTTTCAGCTTGCTACTATAGACCAATCACATCCTTTGGCCTTACCTTTGGAATATCCCTCCTTTATCTTTTAATCTTTCTTTTAAACAAGGGAGAATGGGTCTTTTTTCTGATAAGAATTCCTATATTCTTTGGAATCTGGACAATCTCGTCCTATATTGCCAGAGAAGTAAGATTTGCCCAGAGAGAGGTTGAATATGAAACAAAAAGGGCAGCAATGTTACAGGAAGAGATGCGTAAAAGGCAGGAAAGGATTGAGGAAGAAAGAAAAGAGCTTGAACAACTCTATAATATTTCCTTAAAAGTAGATAGAACCCAAAATCTAGGAGAAGCGTTTTCTTCCATAATCTCTGTCTTTTCTTCATACCTTAAGACAGAGATTAGTCTTATTGCGAGAAGAGAGAAAAGAAGGCTTAGGGTGATTGCGGGTGATAACATTATTGGAGAATCTGAAAAGACAAAGGAGTGTATGAATGAGATAATGGAAAATGGAAAGCCTTTGGTTTTGGGAAATATTGGCAGGGAGAAAAGAGAATCCCTTATCCCATATCAAAGAATGGGGATTGTCTCCCTTATTATCTTTCCCCTTATTATAAAAGGAGAAAGGATTGGTGTTTTAATTGGAGGGTGGAAGAAAGAAAGAAAATTTAGCCTTGAAGAACAAAGGTTTTCAACAATCATAGCCAGCATAACCTCCTTGATTATAGAAAACTTTAATCTTTCAGGAGAGATAGACAGGCTTCTTATCGTAGATAAAGTAACCAGCCTCTTTAACTACTATTATTTTGAAGAGGCAGTAAGAAGGGAGATAGAAAGGGCAAGAATGCTCAATGATGTATTTTCTATTTTAATCGTTAAAATAGATGTAGAGATAAAAGACCCCTCTCTTTTAGAAAGGCTCGGGCTTGTCCTTAATTTCCAAACCAGAAAGGAAGACCTTGTGGCAATGAAAGATGAGAAATTCTATCTCCTTGTCCATAGAATAGGCCAAAAAGAGGCTTTTGCTGTTTCTGATAGGATAAGAAGAGAGGTTTTAAGACAGATAAATATCCCAATAATTATTGGGAGTGCAAGCTTTCACAGCTCTATAATAAACCATACAGAGCTTATTTCTAATGCTTTGTCTGCATTAAAGGAGGCTGAATTTAAAGAAAGTAGAATTGTTACTAAATAAGATTGGATAAGATTGGAAGAAGTATCCATCGCTTTGATACAATTGGCTCTACACAGGATTTAGCAAGAAGCCTTGTTTTATCAGGGGCAAATGATGGGGAGGTCATTATTTCCTCAATTCAGTCAAGGGGAAAGGGAAGAAGGGGTGATGCTTGGGTATCTCCCAAGGGAGGCTTATGGTTTTCCATTATCCTCTTTCCCTATAACCTTTCTTGTGACAAAATCTTCCTCTTTTCATTAGCGATTGGCTTTGGGATAGCTAAGGCAATAGAAAAGGAAACAGGGCTTTTTGTCCTTACCAAATGGCCAAATGATTTGTATGTTAAGGAAAAGAAAATAGGGGGTATCCTTATTGAATCAGATATATCATTAAATCGGGTAAATTGGTTAATTGTTGGAATCGGGATAAATGTAAATATAGATAAAAACCTTCTTCCAGAGAATGCAACCTCTATAAGGGAGGAATTAAAACGGGATTCGAGATTCGTGGTTCGGGATATGGATATTTCGCTTGATGCCTTATTTTTTTCTATACTAAATGGTATAAATGATATTTATCTAAATATTGACGGGATTTTAGACCTTCTCCCAATGATAAAGGAGAGATGTATTACAATAGGAAAAGAGGTGCAATTTGAAAATATCTCTGGAAGGGCGATTGATATAGATCTGCAAGGAAGGCTTATTATCAAAACAAAAGAGGGAAAAACTGTGCATTTTAGCTAATTTTAAGGAAAGCTTTATAAAATTATGAATTTTGAATGTTGAATTTTGAATTATTTTCGGTTTAAAATTTATTAAAATAGATTTAAAATTCAAAATTTAGAATTCAAAATTTCTTAAAAGTGAATGAATTTTTTAAACAGATAAACACATACATATGGAATGCGGAATGTTATGAATGCGGAATGAAATGTGGATAATAATAGTTGTAATGCTAATGGCCTTAAGGGGTTATTGTTTAACCATTGAGCCTTTCTGGTCAAGAATAGGGGAGAAGGTGTTAATATCTGGAGAAGGTTATAAGCGGGAGGAAGATATAACCCTTAATTTTGAGAAGAAAACCTTTAAGCTAAAGGCATCTTTGCAGGGAACATTCGCAGCCACATTTTTTATTCAATCCCAACCAGGTGGAAAAAAGGTAATCAAAGCAAGCTCAAAAACAAAGAAAGAGACAGCCTCTTTCTGGGTAAAACCAAAGATTAAGGCTTATCCATTGAAAGGAACAAGGGAAACCAAGGTGAGTGTAAGTGGAGAGGGTTATAGCCCTAAGGAGAGGATTCAAATAGGCTTGGGAAGAAATTCTGCTGTGGCTTGGGGAACAGGGTCATTACTTGGCACATTCTCACAGACATTTACCGTTACTGACCAACCTTATGGGACTCAACCCCTTTTTGCCGTAGGTCATAACTATTATTTGGATGACAGGAAGGATTTCTTTGTGGAGCCAGTTTTAAGTGTTGTTCCAAGAAAGGGAATTATAGGAAGCCTTGTTACAATTTCGGGAACAGGCTTTTTTCCTTCAGAAGGCCCTCCTCCTGGAGAGCCAATTATCATTGATTTTGGAACACACCGAGCATTAATGACTGGCTATACAAATTACTACGGAAGCTTTGAAATTCCTTTAAATGTGCCTTCTTGTAAAGGAGGATTGGTTGATGTGTCTGTAAGGGGAGGATATTCAGGCTTGGTTTCTTCTTCAAATTTTGATATAGCTCCTAGGATAAGCTCATTTCCAAATACAGGGGAGCCAACAAGACCCTTAACAATTAAAGGAGATGGATTTTTAAAGAAAGAGACAATAACCATTACCCTTGAAAAGAGAAAAAAAGGAACAATAACACAAACCCAAAGGAAAGAATTTCTTGCTGATGAAAATGGCGGCTTTAATCTTGATTTTCTTGTGGATACCCAACCAAAGGGGATAAAAAAGATTACCATAAAGGGAGAATCTGGGTTTACAGAGGTGCGAAATCTTGAAATAAAGCCCTATATTGAGGTAATAGAGGCAAATAGAGAGGCAGGGACTTTGACCTTAAAGGGAGCAGGTTGGATGGAGGGGGAAGAGGTTAAGCTTGGTTTGATGGAGGCAAGGTATATGGGTATGGCGAAAGCAGACAAGGAGGGTTCTTTTTTTGCAACATTTTTAAGAAAAGACCTCCAGGAAAAAGAGGAAATAGTGGCCTACGGGATAAAGAGCAAGGAGATAACGAGGGTTTATTGGGAGGAGAAGAAATAATGTTTAGGGGATAGAGAAAAATTTTTCTTGCAAAGTTTTTATAAATGATATATGCTTAAATAATGATAAGATACCTTGAGGCAATAGAAAGACTGCCAAGTGAGATTATACTAAAACAAAATTGGTTTTCGGCTTTAAGTTCCTACCAATTGAAACTTTTCTGTAAGTAAGGATTCTAACTCTCCTCCATATGCATCAAAGCTATTAAAGAATTTTACAATATTTTCTCTAATTTCTTCATATTTCTTTAGAAACTCTTCTTGCTTCTTCCTATCTGCATTTAACAGTTCATCTAACCCCTCTTTTAGGTACTTCTTTTCGTTAGCTCTTATGGTATCTTCATCCAATAGTAATATTTCTTTTATATCAGAACAGCTATATCCTTTGTCTAACAACAATATTGT
>JBFMED010000098.1:0-3492 GCA_040753475.1 bacterium | reverse complement strand
AATTTCACACCGGAGCATTATACGCCGGTGTGAAAAAAGAGGATATTTTTATTGCACCCCGTGTTTCTTCACCCCGTTAGATACAAGGTTATCTAACGGGGCAAGCGGGGCATTCTAACGGAGTAAACTGAAAATATGGCGATACAAAATTTAGAGGAAGCTAAAGAAAGAACAACCTACTTTTATAAAAACAATCCCTTTGAAATAAAATATTACACCAATAGATTTAATAAGATACTAAAATCAGAATCTTTCCCCTCTTTGTTATCCAAACAATAGGTTTTTATTTAACACGGCAGAAACACTACAAAGATACTCGTTGAACAGAATTTGGGGGCCATTAAGAATGGCAGTAAAGAAATGAGCCCGAGAGAGGTTGAAATATTATCCAAAGTTGCCGAGATACTTAAAAAATACTTCAAGCCAGAAAAAATTATATTATTTGGTTCAAAGGCAAAAAGCGACTTTGCTAAAAATTCTGATTTTGATTTGGCTATTGATAAAGAAAGACCAAATATAAGAACAAGAAGGAAGTTGAAGGAAGAAATTGAGGAAATATCAGGTCTTTATAAGGTTGATGTTGTCTATTTAAATTCGGTTGCTTCTTCTTTTAAAGAGATAATTATGAAAACAGGAAGGATAATTTATGAAAGAAAATCTTGAGTTTGCCATAAAAATTTTAGAGGATGCCTTTTTAAGATTAAAAGAGGGAATAGAAAAAGCAAAGGATGAGCTAGAGAAGGATGGCGTAATTCAGCGATTTGAATTTACCTTTGAGCTTTTATGGAAAACTCTAAAGATATTTCTTGAATACAAAGGCATTGATGTAAAAACGCCAAGGGATAGTTTAAAAGAGGCTTTTAGAATTACCTTAATTGAAGATGAGGAGGTTTTTCTTGATATGCTTGAGGATAGAAATGTAACCTCACATATTTATGATAAAGAAACATCAGAGGAAATATTTGAAAGAATAAAAATAAGCTATTGCAATGCAATAGAAAACCTTTTAGAAAAACTAAAGAAGATAGAATGATAATTGACCTAAGCCTTACGCTTTCACCTATTGGTCCTGAGCATGACCAGCCAAAGATAGGTTATACAGACCACAAAAAGGGTGCATTTCTCCTTGGTTTAGCGGGATTGCTTTATAAAAAAGAATCTCTTTTAAAGAGGCTTTTTCTTTGGCTGATTGGTAAATACCGGATAAAACAACAAGAATGGCCAGAGGGATTAGGATTAGCCTTTGAGGAGGTAAAGATGGATACCCACGCAGGAACCCATCTTGATGCACCCTATCACTTTGGGCCAATTACAGAGGGAAAGCCATCAAAGACAATTGACGAGATTCCTTTGGAATGGTGCTTCTCTGATGGGGTTGTGCTTGATTTGAGAGAAAAAGAACCCCGCTCTCTTATTATGCCTGATGATATTGAAAATGCCTTAAAAAAGATTGGTTATTCCATAAAGCCCTATGATATTGTCCTTGTTATGACAGGGGCTGATAAGCTTCTTCCCGATAAAAGATACCTTAAAGATTATCCTGGGATGAGCAGGGAGGCAACATTATGGTTGGTAGAAAAAGGGGTAAAAATCATAGGCATAGATGCGGTTGGTTTTGATCGGGGTTGGGGTGTAATGTTTTCTGAATACATAGAAAAGAGGGATAAGAGTCTTCTTTGGCCAGCACACTTTGCAGGAAGGGAAAAAGAATACTGCCATATGGAGAAGATGGCAAATTTAGATAAAATTCCCAAGCCCTTTGGCTTTAAGATCGCCTGCTTTCCCATAAGGATAGAAAAAGCAAGTGCAGGCTGGACAAGGGCTGTTGCGATAATATGAATTTTGAGCTTAAGAGGTATTTCTGGGATGTTAAAATTAAAGATATAAAAGAATACCCGGTTTTTGTTATTGAAAGGCTCCTTGAGTATGGTGACAAAGATGCAATTTCCTATTTGCTTTCCAATTTTTCAAAACAAAGGATTAAAGATGTTATTAAAGAAACAAGGAGGATTTCCAGAAAAAGCGCTAATTTCTGGGCATTCTATCTTGATATTCCAAAGAAGGAGGTTAAATGTTTAAGGATGTCTTTCCAGAAGAACAATCGCAAAATCTGGAAATATTAGTAAAAAAGAGGGTAATTTCGGGCTTTTACCTAGCGGGTGGAACAGGAGCAAGCCTTCAGCTAGGCCATAGAATATCCTTTGACCTAGACCTATTTACAAACAAGCCTTTCAATTGCGATACTATACTTAGAAAACTTAAAGAGATAGGAGATTTCTCTTTGGATATAAAGGATGAAGAAACAATAATTGGCTTATTTAAAGGAACAAGGATAAGCCTCTTTAAATACCCCTATCCCTTGCTCTTTCCTCAAGAAGAATTCAGGGGAATAAAGGTTGCCTCTTTAGAAGACATTGGCTGTATGAAGCTTGATGCTGTATCCTCAAGGGGGACAAAAAGGGATTTTATTGACCTATATTTTATTCTGAAAGAAAGGATTAAGCTAGATGAAGCAATTGAGCTATTTAAAAAGAAATATAAAGGGATTGATTATAATATTGTCCATATCCTAAAGAGCCTGGTTTATTTTGAGGATGCCGAGAAAGAGCCAATGCCTATGATGTTAAAGGATATTAACTGGAAAGATATAAAGTCATTTTTTAAGGAGAAGGTAAGGGTTTATTTTAATGAAGGTAGAGAATAGAATTATTATTAACCGCACAAGGGATAAGGTATTCTCTTTGGTTTCTGACTTTGAGGCATGGCCTAATTTTATTCCCACATATAAAGAGGTTAAGATAGTAGAAAGAGAGGGAAACAAAATGGTGATAGAAAGAAAAGGAGAGGTTAGGGGAAAGCCGATATTTTGGAGGTCAGAGGTTTTTCTGTCTCCCCCAGACCTTATCAAGGCAAGGCAGATTAAAGGGCCTATTCCAGATATGGAGATTGTTTGGTATTTCAAGGAGAAAGAAAATAAAACAGAGATTATTCTTATCCATAAATTTAGGCACAAAATTCCTATAATCGGTGATTTAATTGCAGGAATATTGGTCAAAAAGATGGCACAAGAAACATTAAAGGCAATAAAAAGGAGAATAGAAGAATGGAAGGTTACCCATCAGGTATTTTTAGGTTTTTAAGTCATTTTGAGGAGGTTTCCAATTTTTGTGAGAAAAGCCTTGGTTGTAGGCTATATATCGTATTTTCTGATGGAGAAGGTCTTAAGCAGAAGGAGGATGCAAATCCTTTATGTCAATATCTAACCTCCACAATAGATGGAGAAACAAGATGCCTTTTAGCCTATAAAAGGGGATGCTTTTTGAAACAAGAAATCTCTCCATTTATCTTTACCTGCCCCTTAGGGCTTATAAACCTTATATTCCCCTTGATTGTTAATATAAAACCCTCTTGCTATATTATGGTTGGTCCAATCTTTGTTAAGAAGAAAAGGGACATAGTTTTAAAATATGCCAAAGAGGTAGGCCTTGAAAG
>JBFMED010000097.1:0-6237 GCA_040753475.1 bacterium | reverse complement strand
GAAAAAAAATAATAATTACCCTTATAAACACCCTGATGGCACTTCCCACGGTTGTGGTTGGCTTGCTTGTTTATTCGCTCCTTTCAAGAAATGGCCCTTTGGGATGCCTTTCCCTTTTATACACACCCTATGCTATGGTCATTGGTCAGGTAATCCTTATCTCTCCAATCATTACAGGGCTTCTTATTTCATCTATCTCATTATTGGATACAAGGGTAAAAAAGGAAGCAATTGCACTCGGTGCTAATAAATTTCAAGTTATGGCAATCATTTTTAAGGAAGGAAGGCAGGGGTTTGTCTCTGCGATTATTTGTGGATTTGGAAGGGTTTTCGCTGAGGTTGGAATCTCAATGATGGTGGGTGGGAATATAGCTTCCTATACCAGGAATATTCCAACCGCCATTGCCCTTGAAACAAGCAAGGGAAATTTTGCACAATCGTTTGCTTTAGGCTTAATCCTTCTTCTTGTTGCATTCATTATCAACCCCTTGTTTCATTACCTTAGAAAATAATTGCTTTGCTTTAACACCAAAGCCTTATTATTTTGCCATTATTACCTGCATTCAACAGCAAAATTCATAACATATTGATATTATTACACTTAATTTTTGAAACTGAATAAGTCCCGAAATCTATAATAGAGGTGGTTTTCTATCTCTTCCTTCATCCCTAAAAGATGATCCATTGCTCGATAAAACTTCATTACTTCCTTCTTATATCTATTCTCTCTTTTTCTCCTACCTCTTGACTTGTTTCCAATACCCTTTCATCAAACCCATGATTTGGCCACCAAACCCTACTTAACCATTCAAATATGCTTAAGCTTACTTTTGGGATCACTTAATTTATTTACCACCATCATTTTAATAAGGACAATTTGTCAAGTAATATTTTCTCTCTTTTTACATTTTATTGTCACTCACTTTTTTGTGATTTTTACCTCCCCATACCCCTTAATCCCTTATAAATCAAGGAATTTTATTTTTAAAACCCAATTTTTAGGGCATTTGCTGTTGAACTTGGGTTATTAGCTAAACATAATACCATTTTATGACCATTTATGCGGGATACTATAATAATCCTATCCCAAATTCTACCAACCTTTTGGTTTGTGTTGTTATCAAGTCAAATGATATACTGAACTTTTGCTGCTTGCATAAATTTGCAAAAGTTTAGTAATCTATTGTTTTGAAAGGGATAGGCAATTTTTCCTTTTTCTTCATAACCCTATTTTATATGGGTTCAATTTTAAAACTTGGTGGGCAAAAACACCTTACACCGAGGACACTTTTATTTACTCCATTAGAATGCCCCGTGTGAAATTCTAACGGAGTTTACTTTCCAAATTCTTGTCCAAATTTTTTCTTCAAGGATTACAAAAAAATCCTTTACAAAAATATTCCCTTTAGGTTATAATTTGTGTAATAATGCAAGAAATAAGATTTGGTAAGATAAAAGACTTCTTTCTCCCTGAGAACCTTATTTCAATCCAGCTTAATTCCTATAATGAATTTCTTCAAAGGGATGTTTTGCCAGAGAAAAGAAAGAGTAAGGGTCTTCAAAGGCTTTTTATAAAAATATTCCCCATAACAGACTTTAATGAAAGGGTAATCATAGAATTTGTTGAGTATTTCTTTGGTCTGCCAAAATTCACAGAGGAAGAATGTAGGGCAAAGGACATGACATATTCTATTCCCCTAAGGGCAAAGTTTCGCTTAATCTTAAAAGAGACAGGAGAAATAAGGGAACAAGATGTGTATATGAGGGAGATTCCTCTTATGACACAAAGGGGCTCTTTTATTATCAATGGAGCAGAGAGGGTTATCGTTAGCCAGATACATCGCTCCCCTGGCATATACTATGAATACGACAAGCAAGGAAACCTTTATACAGCAAGGATAATTCCATATAACGGTGCCTGGCTTGAATTTGAGCTTGATGCAAATAATCTTATTTATGCAAGGCTTTCTAAGAGAAGGAGGGTTCTTGTTACAACATTTTTGCGCTCACTTGGGTTTATTAGCAACCGGGAGATAATCTCTTTGTTTGCTGAAGGAGAAAAGAAGGTTGCTCTCTCCAAAAAACTTTTAGGGATGAGATTGGCATCCGAGATAAAAGATAGGAATGACAATATAATTGCCCTTGCAGGCGATACAATAACACAGGATTTGTTGGAGAAATTAAAGGATTTAGGGACAAATAAGATCCATGTTTTGGATACAGACCAGATTTTCATTTCTCCTATCTTAAATACCCTTGAAAAGGATGAAACACAAGACTTAAAAAAGGCCTTGATAAAGATACATTCTATCTTAAGGCCAGGCGAACTAATTAATATAGAAAATATTAAGGCAACCATTAACAGGATGTTTTTTGATGAGAGGTCTTATGATCTTTCTCATGTTGGAAGATACAAGATAAACAAGAAGCTTAATTTAAATATAAAAGCATCTGTTTTTGTTCTAACAAAAGAGGACATTATTGCCGCAATCAAGTATCTTATTGGCCTTTCCAATGGAGAGGGAAAAACCGATGACATTGACCACCTTGGCAACAGGAGGGTAAGAAGCTGTGGCGAGCTTCTTGAAAACCACCTAAGGCCTACATTTATAAAGATGGAAAGAAACATAAAGGAAAGAATGAGTATGCAGGAGCTTGAGCTTATGACCCCACAATCTGTTGTTAATATAAGACCCCTTATTGCAAGTATAAATGAATTCTTTGGAACAAACCAGCTTTCCCAGTTTATGGATCAAACAAATCCCTTAGCTGAGCTTACCCACAAAAGGAGGCTTTCTGCATTAGGAAGCGGTGGTCTTTCTAAAGAGAGGGCTGGCTTTGAGGTTCGGGATATAAACCCATCTCACTATGGAAGGATTTGCCCTATTGAAACACCAGAGGGACCAAATATTGGTTTGATAACATCCCTTTCACTCTATGCAAAGCCAAATGAATTTGGTTTTCTTGCCACCCCATATTTTAAGGTTGAAGGGGGAAAAATAACCGATAAAATTGAATATCTTTCAGCTGATGAGGAAGAAAACTATAATATTGCTTATGCAGGAACCCCGGTTGATGAGAATGGATATTTCACCCAAGAACTAATTTTGGTAAGAATGGGCGATAAGTTTCCTCTGGTTTCAAAGGAAGAGGTTAACTATATTGATATTTCGCCAAAACAACTTATCTCAGTAACCACATCCCTCATTCCATTCCTTGAGCATGATGATGCGAATAGGGCACTTATGGGTTCTAATATGCAAAGACAAGCTGTTCCTCTTCTTCATTCAGAAGCACCCCTGGTTATGACAGGGATGGAAGAAAAGGTTGTAGCTGATTGTGGCTCTGTCCTTATTTCTGATATATCTGGAAAACTAACCAAGGTTACAGGTGATACAATAGAGATTACAAACGAGAATGAAAAGAAGACCTATAAGCTGATAAAATACAAACGTTCAAACCAGGGGACATATATTAATCAGAGACCAACTGTCCGAGAGGCCGATATTGTCAATAAAGGGGAGATCATTTCTGATGGACCATCTATTGATAATGGAAGGCTTGCTCTGGGAAGAAACCTTCTGGTTGCCTTTATGCCATGGGAAGGCTATAACTATGAGGATGCCATCATTCTTTCCGAAAGGGTCCTTTTTGAGGATTTGTTCACCAGCCTCTATATTGAAGAATACGAACTTGAGGGAAGGCAGACCCAGCTTGGCTCTGAGGTAATGACAAGGGATATTCCAAATATAGGGGAGGAAGCTCTAAAAAACCTTGATGAGAATGGAATTGTTAGGATCGGTTCGGTAGTTAAATCTGGTGATATCTTGATTGGTAAGGTTACACCAAAGGGAGAGAAAGACCTTTCTCCTGAATACAAGCTTCTTTACTCTATCTTTGGCGAGACAGTTAGAGATGTCAGGGATACATCTTTAAGGATGCCATATTCTGATGATGGAATAGTAATAGATGTTAAGTATTTCTCACAAAAAAAGGGTGATAGCCTAGGAGTAGGAATGGAGGAAATGGCAAAGGTTTATGTAGCAAAGAAAAGAAAGATTACAGTCGGCGATAAAATGTCAGGCCGCCATGGAAACAAAGGGGTAATTGCCAAAATATTACCGATGGGCGATATGCCTTATCTTCCTGATGGAACTCCGGTTGATATTATCTTAAATTCCCTTTCGGTTCCCTCCAGGATGAACTTAGGACAGATTTTAGAGACATACCTTGGATGGATTGCCTATAAAAAAGGGGTAAGAATGATCTCTCCTGTTTTTGATAGCCCAAGGGAGGAGGAAATAGGAGATATGCTTGAGGAGATAGGGCTTCCAAGGGACGGAAAGATAACCCTCTATGATGGAAGAACGGGAGAGCCTTTTGATGACAAGGTTTCTTGTGGCTATATCTATATGATGAAGCTTATCCATCTGGTTGAGGATAAGGTTCATGCTCGCTCCATTGGCCCATATTCATTGGTTACCCAACAACCATTAGGTGGAAAGGCACAATTTGGAGGACAGAGATTTGGAGAGATGGAGGTCTGGGCATTAGAGGCTTATGGTGCATCCCATATCCTTCAAGAACTTCTTACCGTAAAGAGTGATGATATTATAGGAAGGGCAAAGGCATATGGTGCGATTATAAAGGGAGAGAATGCAAAACCCCCTGGGATTCCAGAATCATTTAAGGTTCTTACATATGAACTAAGGGGTTTGGGATTAGATATTAATATCCTAGATGAAAAGGGGAAAACCCTTGATATTACTTCCCTATTCAGGGAAGGGGAGGAAGATATGTTTGGAAGGAAAAAGGCCAGGGAGGGAAAAGAGGAATTTAAGATTTAAGATTTTAGATTTTAGATTTTATTAGATGATTGTTTTTTTAAATCATAAATCTTAAATCATAAATCTTAAATTTCTTATTATTTCTGAACATTTATGAAAGATACTATAAATGTAAGGAGGAGGTTAGAAAATGCCTTTTGAGACTGATTTTAATGTGAGCAATATCTTAATCAAAATAGGGCTTGTATCGCCTGATGCAATAAGAGGCTGGTCAAGGGGGGTAATTAGAAAGACCGAGACCATAAATTACCGCTCTTTGCGTCCTGAAAGGGATGGCATATTCTGTGAGAGAATCTTTGGTCCTACCAGGGACTATGAATGCTTCTGCGGCAAGTATAAAAGTATGAGATACAAGGGCGTTATCTGCGATAGATGTGGCGTTGAGGTTATAAAATCAGATGCAAGAAGGGAAAGAATGGGTCATATAGAATTAGCCGCACCTGTTTCTCATATCTGGTATGTAAAGAGAATTCCCTCTCCCATCGCACTTCTTTTAGATATAACAAGCCAGGAGCTTGAAGGGGTTATTTACTTTGACAGCTGGCTTGTTCTTAACACCGAAAAAGATGTTTTGATAAAAAAACATAGTGTTTTGTCAGAGTCTGAATATAATGCCTTTTTGGAAAGGTATCCAGGTGGATTTGAGGCAAAAATGGGTGCAGAGGCTGTTAAAGAGGCCTTGGCTTCCCTGGATTTAAAGAAGCTTGCAAGTAATTTAAGAAAGTCATTAGAGGATGAAAAATCTGCCCCAAAAAAGAGAAAGATTGTAAAAAGGCTTTCTATTATTGAATCATTTGTTAAATCAAGGAATAAGCCAGAGTGGATGGTTCTTGATGTTCTTCCCGTTATTCCACCTGATTTTCGTCCAATGGTTCAGCTTGATGGTGGAAGGGTTGCTACCTCTGACCTTAATGACCTTTACAGAAGGGTTATTAACAGAAATAATCGCCTTCAGCGTCTTATTGAACTTATGGCACCGGATGTCATTATAAGGAATGAGAAGAGGATGCTTCAAGAATCAGTGGATGCGCTATTTGACAATGGAAGAAGGGGAAAGCCTGTTCTTTCATCATCAAATAGACTCCTTAAATCCCTTTCTGAGATTTTAAAGGGAAAGCAGGGAAGATTTAGACAAAACCTTCTTGGAAAGAGGGTTGATTATTCTGGAAGAAGTGTAATTGTGGTTGATCCTAATCTCAAGCTATATCAATGTGGTCTTCCAAAAAGGATGGCTTTTGAGCTATTTAAACCATTTGTGATGAGACGGCTTGTTGCCACAGGATATGCCTACAATATCAAGAGTGCAAAGAGGCTTATTGAAAAGGAGACCAAAGAGATATGGGATGCACTTGAGGAGATAACAAAAAATCATCCGGTTCTTCTTAATCGG
>JBFMED010000096.1:0-13682 GCA_040753475.1 bacterium | reverse complement strand
AGCTTGTCAATTACTCCGGTCACACTTTTTATTCCTCCCTTTTCTTTACGGCAAATTTTACTGTGCCTGTTCCATACGGTTCTATATTGCCAATAATCTCCCAGAGGATATAAATTACCGGGTTTGTTTCTTTTGTCTGCCAATCAATGCCATTGCTTGAATATGTAATCGTTGCCGGAAGGGTCTCTGTTCCGGCACTACCACTTTCATAAACCATCCCCTCGGGGATTTGGTCGTAAATCATTACATTTGTAGCGGTTCCATCCCCTTCATTTTTATACTCAATTGTATAGGTAAATGATGCATATTCGCCTATAGATTTGTCAGAGGGAGAAACTGTTTTTGTCCCTGTAATCGTTGGTGTGCCTGTTGCATAAACAAGTACTCCCACTAATAAAAATACCAATATTTTTTTCATTATAAAAAATTATAAATAATTTAAAACATTTTGTCAATTACTCCGGTCACACTTTTTTAAAATAGCCGCCTCTATCCTCTGGATAAAATTTTCGGCATCAATAATTTGTTTTTCTGCATCCTCCTTTGAGACAACGACAAAATCTTCATAATCACTATCTTCTCGCATCTCTTTGGCAGAAGCCAATTTCTTTCCCGCCTCTTTATTTAATACCCCTGTTTTTACAAAATGCTGATTAAATAAAGAAATCACCCCTGAGTGCTTACTACTATCCAATCTCTTTGTAGATAACAATGCCCTTGCGCCAGAAAGCATTGCATAATAAGAGCGAGAGATTGAATCCCTGTATTGACCATTTTCATAAAGCAACCTTGCGGATGCAAGCCTTTCTTTAGCACTTTCCAGTCTATATTTAGCCAAATCATTATTCATAACTTTATTCCTTCCCTCTCTATGTGTTCAATAAAAGGTGAAGCAATTGCTTTATTTACCTGATATTCCTTAATGGACATAATTCTGGGAGAAAGCATCAGCTCATACCAAGGGTCTAGCTCAAACATAATATCAAAGATTTTCTCCCTTACTGCAGGGGATTTTTCATTAACCAGAATAAGAATATCAATATCAGATTCTTTGTTAAAATCCCCCCTTGCCTTTGAGCCAAATAACTCTATAGAAACAATATTATCTGCCAAAGAATCCTTTATTTTTTCAGCAAATCTTTCTATTGCCTTTTCCATATAGGGTGTTTGTTTAAAATCCATTATAAATATAAAATCCTTAAAACATTTTGTCAATTACTCAAATCATAAAATCCTTAAAACATTTTGTCAATTACTCAAATCACACTTTTTTAAATGTATTACGAAGGGTAGAAACTTCAGAAATCCCAAAGAGCTTTCCACATAAAAGATAAATAAAAACACAGAGGAGTATCCCTCCCCCTACATTAAGGGCTTTGGGAAAGCCTATTTTAAGAAAGCAATAAAGAAAAATTCCCATTATAATCCCTGCAATAAGGGATTTCACAAAGGTTTTAAGGACAAGCCTCATACCTACCAGACCTATTCTTCTCTTTAAGATAATCGTGAGAATAGAAAGATTTATCCAGCAGGACATAGATGTTGCAAGGGCTAAACCTCCCTCTTCCAATGGCTTTACAAACAAAAGGTTTAAGGCAATGTTTAATACCATACAAAACCCTGCTACTTTAAGGGGTGTTTTTGTATCACCTAAAGCATAGAAGAATGAGACAACAGGCTTTATGGCACAAGAGAAAACAAGGCCAAATGCATAAAAGAACAGAGCAAGATATGATGCATTTGTTTCAGAGGGAGAAAATTCACCATGCTCAAAAAGGAGGCTAATAATTTCTTTCCCTAAAATAATAAAGCCAACCATAACGGGAAGAATTATTACCAGCACAAGCCTTACTGACCAATTTAGGGTCTTCTTTGCCCCCTCCATATCATTCTCGGCAATAGACCTTGAGATGGAGGGAAGGGCTACAATCCCAAGGCTAGAGCCAAATAATGCCAAAGGAAGGTCGATAAGGCGATTTGCATAGTATAGACTTGAGACAGCAGAGGGACCGATAAGGGAGGCGCAAATCGTATCAACTGTAATGTTTATCTGATATACTGCAAAGCCAATTAAGCCAGGAAGCATCTTTATTCCTATCTCCCTTACCCCAGGATGGGAAAGGCTGATGATGGGTTTATAGCCAAAGCCTTCATTAAAGAGGCTTGGAGCCTGAATGAGAACCTGCAATATTCCACCCACAAGGACAGCTAAAGAAAGACCAAAGAGGGGGTCTTTAAGGGAGGGGCAGATAAAGAGGATAAAGATAATAAAGCTTAGATTAAGCATAACCGGTGCAATGGAGGGAGGGCCAAATCTCTCAAGGGAATTCAAGATTCCCATTATCACAGCAGAGAGGCAAATAAGTATAAGATATGGAAATATTATCTTTAATACAGAAGCCATTGAAGGGATAAGCCCAAGCTTTATAAATCCAGGAGCAACTAGAGAAGAGATAAAGGTGGCAAATATAATGCCAAAAAAGACAATGAACAATGAGACAATGAGGAGGAGGGTAATCACAATAGAGGCAAGCTTATAGGCAGAGCTTTTTCCCTCTTTCTTAAGATACCTTACGAATACAGGGATAAATGAGGATGATAATGCACCCTCTCCCAAAAGCATCCTTGCCATATTTGGAATGACCCATGCCGCAAAGAAAACACCCCTTAATTCCTTTGAAAAGAAATGGGCAAGGAGAAAATCCCTCACAAAACCTAGTATTCTACTTAAAAATATGCCAAAGCTTACAATGCCTGCATGCTTTGTAAATTTTTCATACATATTTATATTCTAGCAAAAATTAGGGCAAATGTATATTTTTAACATTTTGGTATGTGTTTAGGTAGACGAGAATAAAATGGGAAATAGGCACTTAAGGCACAGAGGCACTTAAGGCACAGAGGCACAGCGTTTATTTGTTACTTGCTTTCTTTGTGCCTTTGTCCCTTTGTCCCTTTGTGCCTGTTACGTGCCTTTGTCCCTTTGTCCCTTTGTGCCTAGCTATAGGGTAGCTAAACACGTACTTGACATACAATGCAATAATTGTATATAACATTTAGCAAGCTAAGATTGTTTAAAAAGGTCTATTCATTTTTTATCCTTATAAAATTTGAGCATACAATCTTTGGCCTTCCATTTGCCTATATGGGAGGAATGATAAGCTATGAAGGGATTATGCCCTTTTATTACTGGCTTTGGATTACCCTAGCAGGGGTTTCTGCAAGGACATTTGCTATGCTTCTAAACCGGATAATCGACAAAGAAATTGATAGAAAAAATCCAAGAACAAAAAACAGACCATTTATTACAGGAAAAATAAAGATAAAAGAAACCATACCCATTCTTATTCTCTCCATTTTTCTCTTTTTCTTCTCTTGTTTCAAGCTTAATCTTGCCTCCCTTTTTCTCTCCCCCATTGCCCTGTTTCTTATTTCATCTTACCCCTATACAAAAAGGTTCACTTGGACTTCCCATTTCTATCTTGGCCTTTGCCTATCTTGCGCACCAATTGGAGGCTTCCTTGCTGTTTCTGGAAGGCTTGATATTTCAGCTTTAATCCTTGGGCTATTTGTCATATTATGGGTCTCTGGCTTTGATATTATCTATTCCCTACTTGATATGCAATTCGATAAAGAATATAACCTTTATTCAATTCCTCAAAGGTTTGGTGAAGAAAGGGCCCTTCAGATTTCTTTTTTTCTCCACATCCTTTCTGGTTTTCTCCTTATCCCCTTTGGAATATTATCCTCTTTTGGATTAAAATATTGGATTGGTGCATTTTTTATCTTCCTTCTTCTTATAAGGCAACATATAATCATAAGGGATAGAAAGAGGATAAATGAGGCTTTCTTTACCACAAATGGCATAATCAGCATCCTCTTGTTTTTTATCGTTCTTTTCTCTTATTAAAAAATCCTAGACAAAAGATAGGGTTTTAATTTAATATATTTCTATGTCACGGATTGGAAGGCTTCCGGTAGAAATAGAAGAGGGTGTCTCTTGTAAGATAGAGGATGGTTCTTTAAAGGTAAAGGGACCAAAGGGTGAATTAGAAAGAAAGATTCCAGGAAGGATAGGGGTAAAAATTGAAGGAAAAAAAATTATCGTAAGTAGAGAAGATGAAGAGAGAACCACAAGAGCCTTACATGGCTTAACCAGAACCTTGATAAACAATATGATCACAGGTGTAACAAAGGGATTTGAAAAGGAGATGCTTCTTTCTGGTGTAGGATGGAAGGTAGGGATGAAAGATAAAGACCTTATCCTTAATGTAGGTTATTCCCATCCCGTTGTTTTCTCGCCACCAAAAGGGATTACTATACAGACAGATAAAGAGAAAATAAGGGTTTCTGGAGTTGATAAAGAGCTTGTGGGAGAAATATCGGCAAGGATAAGGAGGATAAGGCCGGTTGAGCCATATAAAGGGAAGGGAATAAGATATAAGGATGAGGTTGTAAGGAGAAAGGCGGGAAAAACAGGAGGAGGAGCAAAATAATGCTTAAAAAAGAAGAAATAAAGAAAAGAAAGAGAACAAGAAAAAGGATTTCAGGAACAGAAGAAAGACCAAGGCTTTCTGTGGCAAGAAGCCTGAAGCATATCAAAGCCCAAATTATAAATGATGATTTAGGGCATAGCCTGGTTTCTGCTTCCTCTCTTGATAAAGAAATAAGGGAAAGCCCTGTTCATCCAAAGAGAGAAAATGCAAAAAGGGTGGGAGAGCTTCTTTGCAAAAGGGCAAAGGAAAAAGGGATAAAAGCGGTTGTTTTTGATAAAGGCTCTTTCTCTTTTTCTGGAAGGATAAAGGCTCTAGCACAGGCTTGCAAAGAAGGGGGGCTTGAATTTTAAAATGGATGATTATAATTCAATTGCAGAAGAAATAGAGACAATCTCATCTAAGCTCCCATTGTTTGAAAAGGTTATCTTTATTAACCGGATAACAAAAACAACAAAGGGCGGGAAAAGGCTTCGTTTTTCAGCATTGGTGGTTGTAGGAGACAAAAATGGCTCTGTGGGCATAGGAATGTCAAAAGCAGCAGAGGTTCCTAAGGCTGTTTCAAAGGCTATTGAATACGCAAAGAAACACCTTGAAAGGATTCACTTAAAAGATGGAACCCTTTTATTCCCTATTTCTGCCAAGTCCTGTGCTTCTTGTGTTCTTCTTAAACCTGCACCCCCTGGAACAGGCATTGTTGCAGGTAATACAGCGAGGGCTATTTTTGAAGCCCTTGGTGTAAAAGATGTGGTTTGTAAATCCCTTAAAAGCAATAACCCGGTAAATGTAATTAAGGCAACAATGGCAGGTCTTAGAAAAATGAATATGGTCTACAAAAGGCATAATGTAAAAACAAAGCTTCAAGAGCAGGAATAGATGTTAAACCTTGGGGTTTTAGTCTCGGGAAGGGGATCAAACCTTCTTGCCATCATTAAAGCAATAGAAGAAAAAAGGCTAAAGGCAAAAATTACCTGTGTTATCAGCGACAAAGAAGATGCAAAAGGGCTTGAAATAGCAAGAAAGCATAATATAGAAGCCATATTTTTAAGCCCTTTGGGCTTATCAAAAGAAGAATACGATAGGCTAATTGTTCAAGAGCTTAAAAAGAGGGATATTTCTCTTGTTTGTCTAGCTGGCTTTATGAGGATAATTTCTCCATTTTTTGTAAGTGAATACAAGAATAGAATTATGAATATCCATCCCTCCCTCCTCCCCTCATTTCCTGGATTATCTGCCCAAAAACAGGCATTAGAATATGGGGTTAAGGTTTCAGGTGCTACCGTTCATTTTGTAGATAATGGTTGTGATAGAGGGCCAATTATTTTACAGAAGGCTGTTTCTGTTCTGCCAGATGATACAGATGAAAGCCTATCAGCAAGGATATTAGAGGAAGAACATAAAATATACCCTGAAGCTTTAAGGCTTTTTAGTGAGGGAAGGCTTGAGGTTTCTGGGAGAAAAGTGATAATAAAATGAAGAAAGCATTGGGAAGGGGTTTGGATGTATTGTTTCCTGATAGCGAAACCTTTGTTGAGATTGAAAGGGAAAAGATAAAGCCAGGCAAATACCAGCCAAGGGAGAGGTTTGAGGATGAAAAAGAAAATGAGCTTCTTTTGTCGGTAAAGGAAAAAGGTCTTCTTCAACCCATCATTGTCCGACCAAAAGATAGCGGATATGAAATTATAGCAGGAGAAAGGAGATTTAGGGCAGCTGTAAAAGCAGGGTTTGAAAAAATCCCTGCCATCGTAAAGGAGGTCTCTGATTCTGAAAGCATGGTCATTGCTCTTACCGAAAATCTCCAAAGGGAAGATTTAAATCCCATTGAGGAGGCAAAGGGATACAAGAGGCTTACAGATGAATTTGGCTTGACACAAGAGGAGATAAGCAAGGCAGTTGGAAAGGAGCGTTCTGTTATTGCAAATACCATAAGGCTGCTTTCCCTTCCTCCCCATATCCAAAAGGCAATACAAATAGGAGAGATTTCATCAGGACATGGAAGGGCAATCCTCTCTATACAGGGAGATAAGAGGGATTTGGTGTTTAAGGAAATTTTAAAGAAAAAGCTAAGCGTTCGGGAGGTTGAAAAAGTTTCACGTGAAACAAAAATAGATTATGAGCTTACTTCCATTGAGGAGAGGATAAAAAAAGACTTAGGAACAAATGTAAAAATAAGGGGAAATATAAATAAGGGGAAAATAGAGATAGAGTATTACACAAGTGAAGGGCTTTCTGGAATCTTGGAAAGGATGGGGATTGAATTATAAAGTCAAAATTTGTGTATGTGTTTAGCTAGGTGAGAATAAAATGGGAAATAGGCACTTAAGGCACAGAGGCACAGAGGCACAAAGGCACAAAGTTTATTTGTTACTTGCTTTCTTTGTGCCTTTGTCCCTTTGTTCCTTTGTGCCTAGCTATAGGGTAGCTAAACACGTACAAATTTGTTTAACATCTTCTGCCTTCTGCCTTCTTCTTATTTTTGCCTCTTGTGCCAAGGAAAAAAAGGCTTATTCTAACCATTCTTCTAATATTACAAAGAGCGTTCTTACATCCTCAAAGGAGGGAAAGAAAACATGGAGGCTTGTCTCAGAAAGGATAACTATAAAGGATAATAAAACATATCTCTACGATGTAAGGCTTGAGCTATTCAAAGATAAGGAGCTAGAATGCATCATTACAGGGAATTGCGGTATCATTGATGGGGATAAAATAAGCCTTAAAGGAAGGATAACCGCAAGCACAAAAATTGGAGCAACCCTTACCACATCAAACCTTCAATTTTGCGAAAAAAGCAATGCACTTTCTACAAATGACAGGGTTTCTTTTATAAAAAAAGGTTTAATTCTTACCGGCTCTGGGCTTGTTGCCGATAGAAGCCTTAGCAATGTAAAGATAAAGAAAGATGTTGAGGTGCTTTTTAAATAAGAAAAATGCTGGTAGATACCCATTGCCATTTGGATGATCGTGTATATGACAGCGATAGAGAAGAGGTTATTGAAGATTTTAAGGGCATAATTATAAATTGTGGAACAAACCTTGAAACATCAAGAAATTCCATTGAGCTTTCCAAGAAATACAAGAATATCCATCCAACCGCTGGCTTACATCCACACTATGCAAAGGATATAGACGATAATTTTTATAATGAATTCAATTCTTTGATAGATTCTTCAAAGATTGTTGCTATTGGTGAATGTGGCCTTGATTTTTATAGGAACCTTTCAGAAAGGGAAATTCAAGAAAGGGCATTTAGGAAACTTATTAAAATTGCAGAAGAAAGAGACCTCCCCCTTATTATTCACTCAAGGGATGCAATGGATGAGACATTAAGAATCATAAAAGAAGAGGGCGTTAAAAAAGGTGTCCTGCATTCATTTAGTGGAACAAAGGAGGATATTGCAAAGGTGCTTTCTCTTGGGCTATATATATCCATCACCGGGGTTATCACATTCAAAAAGGCAAGGCTGAAAGAAATTGTGCAATATATTCCAAAAAATAGGATTATGTTTGAAACAGATTCACCCTACCTTACACCCGAGCCCTTTAGGGGAAAAAGAAACATCCCAAATTATGTTAGATATGTTATTGAGGAATATGCCAATTGCGTGGGAATAAAATTTGACGAGGCATTCAAGATAAATTATAATAATGCAAAGGTATTTTTTGATCTATGAAGCTTTTCTTTCTTACCATATTTGGGATTAGCTTTGGCTTGCTTGAGGCAATTGTGGTTGTCTATATAAGGAGGATAGTGCCCGAGGATGGATGGAGGTATATTCATAGCATACAGGCGGTTTCTAATTTTCTTGCAAAGCACAATATTTTATTTATCGAGCAGACCAGGGAGGTATCCACCATTATTATTTTATTAACCCTTGCGATTCTTTCAGGGACAAGGCTTAAGGAAAGGATTGCTTATTTCCTCTGGGGCTTTGGGATATGGGATGTATTTTATTACATTTTTCTTTACATCTGGCTTAAATGGCCAAAATCCCTCCTTGAGCTTGATATTTTGTTTCTTATTCCCTATCCTTGGGTTGCACCGGTTATCCTTCCTATTGGATGCTCTTTTCTCTTTCTTTGGACATCCCTTCTTTTGTTGAAACATTAAGCCCTAATTTGGTATAATTAAGCAATGCGTTCAGATTTAATGAAAAAAGGGGCAAAAAGGGCTCCCCATCGCTCGTTATTTAAAGCAATGGGCTATACGGATATAGACTTACAAAAGCCCATTATTGGTATCGCAAATTCTTATAATCAGCTTATCCCAGGCCATATCCAGCTTAACAAAATTGCCTCTTTTGTAAAGGATGGAATAAGAATGGCTGGCGGATGCCCAATGGAATTTTCAACCATTGGCATCTGCGATGGCATAGCAATGGGGCATATTGGGATGAAATATTCCCTTCCTTCCAGAGAATTGATTGCAGATTCTGTTGAGGTTATGTGCAGGGCATACCAATTTGACGGACTTGTTTGCATAACCAATTGCGATAAGATAACCCCTGGGATGCTTATGGCGATGCTTAGACTTAATATCCCAGCCATTATGATTAGCGGAGGTCCAATGCTTGCAGGATTCCTTGATGGAAAACCTATTGACCTAATTACCGTGTTTGAGGGGGTTGGAAAATATGCATCAGGAAAGATTAAAGAGGAGGAATTAAAAGAGATAGAGGATTCCGCCTGTCCTGGCTGTGGCTCTTGTGCCGGAATGTTCACGGCGAATACAATGAATTGCCTAACCGAGGCATTGGGTCTTGCTTTGCCAGGCAATGGGACAATCCCTGCTATATCTTCAGGGAGAATAAGGCTTGCAAAGGAAACAGGAATGAAAATTATGGAGCTTGTAGAGAAAGATATAAAACCAAGGGATATTGCAACAAAAAAGGCATTTTTAAATGCGATTAGCTTAGATATGGCTTTGGGTGGCTCAACAAATACCGTTTTACACCTTCCTGCCATTGCAAAGGAGGGAGGAATAGAGCTTGACCTTAAGGTCTTTGATGAAATAAGCAGAAAAACACCAAATCTTTGCAAAATCTCACCCGCAGGCAATTATCACATTGAAGACTTAGACAAGGCAGGGGGAATACCCGCTGTTTTAAAAGAGCTTTCCAAAAGGGGCTTAATTGATGAATCGCCTCTCACCGTCTCCTATAATACAATAGGAGAAAACATAAAACCTGCAAAAAATCTAAACCCTGAGGTCATAAGGGAGATTGATAACCCATATTCTAATGAAGGAGGGATTGCAATATTGTTTGGAAACCTTGCAAAAGATGGATGTGTGGTCAAGCAAAGTGCGGTTTGTCCTGAAATGCTTGTTCATTCTGGAAAAGCTCGGGTATTTAACGCTGAGGAAGATGCTTTGGATGCCATATTGCAGGGAAAGATAAACAAGGGTGAGGTTGTGGTTATTAGGTATGAAGGGGTTAAGGGAGGGCCAGGGATGCGTGAGATGCTCTCTCCCACCTCAGCCTTAGCCGGTATGGGGCTTGATAGCTCAGTTGCCTTAATTACCGATGGAAGGTTTTCGGGAGGCTCAAGGGGTTCAGCAATTGGCCATATTTTACCCGAGGCACAAGATGGAGGGACAATTGCCATTGTGCAGGATGGCGATATTATAAAGATAGGTATTCCCAATCGGAGGCTGGATATAGAATTAAGTGAGGAAGAAATAGAGAAAAGGCTGGCTAGCTGGAAAAAGCCAGAGCCAAAAATAAAAGAAGGCTATCTTTATCGCTATACAAAATCTGATTTATAGTTATGTGTCTACACCAAATCAAAAATGGTTTTAAAAAGTCTGATGTCTCGTATCTGATGATTGTCTTCTAAAAGGTTGCAAACCATCTTTGTTTTGGTATAAAATATAGAGCAATGGATACAGTAATGGTTGGTTTGAAAATACCTAAAGATGTGTTTGTATCTGCCAAAATAAAAGAGAAGTATGCTTCCTTTGAGCTTGCAAAGGAATTGGCTATCCACCTTTTTGAAAAGGGAATCCTCTCTTTTGGAAAGGCTTGTGAATTAGCTGGAATGCCGAAGTGGCAATTTATGTCATTGCTTGCCAGTGAGAAAGTATCCCTTCATTACACCCTAGATGATTTTGAGGATGATTTGGTAACTCTAGAAAGATTGAGAAAGAATAAGGCTAAATGATTGTTGTCGCTAATTCAACATCACTTATTGGATTGGCAAGAATAAAGGCACTAGAAATACTCCATCAACTTTATAAGCAAATATACATCGCTAGCCCATTTTAATTTTAAAAATTTACAAAAGTATGGCTATGGTTCAAGGGGTGCAGCAATTGGCCATATTTTACCCGAGGCAAATGTTAAATAAATCATAAATCTTAAATTTCCATAGTATTTCTTAAACATTTATGAAAGATACTATAATTCCTCCCCTTTCTTTCCTCCTTTTAGACCTTTCTAAAGAATATGAAATAAAGGGCATCCCACAGAATGCAAAGCCATTTATATTGGCATCCCTTATAAACAAAAAGGATATTTCCCTAATTATCACAAAGGAAAGCCTTGCAGAGAGGCTAAAAATAGACCTTTCATATTTTCTTTTAGATACATATCTTTTCCCCCAAGATGAGGAAATACCAAGCGCAATTTCTGAGGTAAGGGAAATCCTTAAAAGGATAAAAAAGAGAAAAAGGACAATCCTTATAGGAGGTGTCCTATCCATCTTAAGGCCCGTTCCCTCAATAGATGCTTTGGATAAGGAAGAAATTTCCTTTTCACTGGGAGAAAAGATGGGCTTTACAGAAACAATAGGGGCTTTAAATAAAATTGGCTACATAAGGACAACAAGGTGTGAAGAAAAAGGAGAAATTGCCATAAGGGGCGGAATATTGGATATATGGCCGATAAACTATGATTATCCATTAAGAATTGAATTTGATGGCGATAGGGTCTTTTCTTTAAGGCTCTTTGACCCCATATCCCAGGTGTCATTTAAAAATAAAGAGAAAGCCATTATTTCTCCCTGTTTTTCAAAGGAGGAAGGCTCAATCTTTGATTATATTAACGAAGGAATAATCCTTGATGTGGAACAGGATTTAAAGGAGGAGGCAGAAAATGAGGGTTTTTTATGGGAGGAGATAAGGAAGAAAATAAAAAATCCCTATACATTAACCTGTTTTAAAGAGGCAAAATTTAAGCTTTCCCAACCTCCCTCCTTTAACGGAGCAATAGAGCAATTCATTTTGTCTATAAAATCCTGGTTGAATGAGGGAAAAAGAATAATTATCTGTTGTGGTTATTCTGGACAGGGTGAAAGGATGAAGGATTTGCTCATAGAGTCAGGAGTCTGGAGTCTGGAGTCTGGAGTCAGTGTTGTGATTGCCCCTATTTCCTCTGGCTTTTCCTTTGATAATACCATTGTCCTTACACACAATGAAATATTTGGAAAGCCACAATTTATACCAAGAAAAATTAGGCAAAGGAGGATAAGCCCTATCGCAAGTATTGCCGAGCTTAAAATTGGAGATTATCTTGTCCATATAAACTATGGGATTGGAAGGTATTTGGGGATAAAGTCCCTTTCCTCCTATGGAAGGATAAGGGATTTTATAGCCCTTGAATACAAAGATAATGATAAATTATATATCCCTGCTGAGAGGATAGACCTTGTAGAAAGATATATTGGTCCATCAAACCCTACAATAAACAGGCTTGGCGATGGAATATGGGAAAGGACAAAGAATAAGGTCAAGGCCGAAACATTAGAATATGCAAAAAAGCTCCTTTCCCTTTATGCAGAGAGAAAGGCATTTTTAGGACATAGATTTTCTCCTGATACAATTTGGCAAAACCAGCTTGAGGCAGGGTTTATACATCAAGAAACGGCTGACCAGATAAAGGCAATCGCTGAGATAAAAAAGGATATGGAAAGCAATAAGCCAATGGACAGGCTCCTAATTGGTGATGTGGGATTTGGAAAGACAGAGGTTGCATTAAGGGCGGGTTTTAAGGCTGTAATGGATGGATTTCAGGTGGCAATCCTAACTCCCACAACCATCCTTGCCCATCAGCATTACAATACATTTTGTGAAAGGATGAGCGGATTTCCCATAAATCTAGGGCTTCTCTCAAGGTTTAACAAAAAGGGGGAGAAAGAAATAATAAAAGGATTAAAAGATGGTGGTATAGACATTGTCATTGGAACCCACAGGCTAATTCAAAAGGATGTATCATTCAAAAAACTTGGGCTTTTGATAATTGATGAGGAGCAGAGATTTGGTGTAGGACAAAAAGAAAAGCTCAAGGAATTTAAGAAGACCCTTGATTGCCTTTATCTCTCTGCCACGCCCATTCCAAGGACATTGTATTTTGGCATATCAAGCCTTATGGATGTAAGCATAATAAACACACCACCCATGGGAAGGGAGGAGATTATAACCCATATCGCAGAGTTTAACCCAGAGCTTATAGAAAGGGCAATATTGAGGGAGCTTGAAAGAAAGGGCAAAGTCTTTTTTGTCCATAATTCCATTGAAACAATAGAGAAAATGAGGGATTATATAAAAGCCCTTATCCCAGGAATACCAATTGGCATAGCCCATGGAAGGCTTAAGGAGAAAGAGCTTGAGGAGACAATGGTTTTATTCCTTGAGAGAAAGATTGACCTTCTTGTTTCAACCTCCATAATCGCCTCAGGACTGGACATCCCCTCTACAAATACAATAATTATAAACAATGCCCAGGAATTTGGCCTGGCTGATATATACCAGCTAAGGGGTCGGGTGGGAAGGAGGGAGGAAAAAGCCTATTGCCTTCTTTTATATCCCAACAAGAAATTAAAAGAGAAGGAAAAGCAAAGGTTAGTTTCCATCCAGAAATTCTTTTCTTTGGGTTCTTCCCTCTCTCTTGCTTTATCTGACTTGGAAATAAGGGGTGCTGGGAATATATTGGGAAGAGAACAAAGCGGGAATGTCCAATCGGTTGGCCTTTCCCTTTATACCAGGCTTCTTAAAGAGGCTGTAAATAGAATAAAGGGGATAAAAAAAGAGGAAAAGGTCATAGCACCTATTGATATTCCAAGTGATGCCTTTATTCCAGAGGATTATATCAGCGATGAAGCCGAAAGGTTTAATATCTACAAAAGGCTCTCCTCTGGCTATTCTCCAAAGAAGCTAGAAAGGGAAATAAGGGATAGATTTGGGGTTATTCCAAA